>JBEBIR010000201.1:0-6591 GCA_040080315.1 Gemmatimonas sp. | reverse complement strand
CGCTCGGCGCGCCGGCACACGGTGCGTGCAACATGCAGCGCGGCGGCCTTCGGTGTGCCACCGGGTATGATGAAACTGCGCAGCGGCTCGAGCTCCTGCTCGCAGGCGTCGATGGCGCGCTCCAGGTCCTCGATCCGTTGCTCGTCGATGCGCGCCTTACTGAGCTGCTCCCCCATCTTGTCGTGATCCGGGGTGGCCAGCAGCGCGCCAATGGCGAACAGGTCACGCTGAACAGGAACGAGGACTTCGTCGATGCGCGGCATCATGTCGATGGAGCGTGCGAGTCCGAGGGCCGCATTGAGTTCGTCGACATCGCCATACGCTTCGACGCGCGGATGATCCTTGTCAACGCGGCCGCCGCCGAAGAGCGCAGTGGCGCCCTCGTCGCCGGTACGGGTATAGATCTTCATGCAAAAAAACTAACCCTTCGCAAGGCGGTGGTTAGATTTTCGCACCATGCCTACACACGAAATCCGCGACCTGACCATCCTCGGCGGCGGCCCGACAGGGATCTTCGCACTCTTCTACGCCGGCATGCGCGGCGCGACGGCGCAGATTGTTGACGCGCTCCCGGAACTCGGTGGTCAGCTCACGGCCCTGTATCCGGAGAAGTACATCTTCGACGTCGCGGGTTTTCCAAAGATTCTGGCGAAAGACCTGGTGCGCTCCCTGACCGAACAGGCCATGCAGTTCCATCGAGAGGCCGGAATGCCCGCGCATCTCGGCCAACGTGTGGTGGGACTGGAACAGGCCGACGGACACTTTGTGCTGGTGACGGAGACCGACCGGTTCCCCACGCGCGCGATCGTCCTTGCGGCCGGCATCGGCGCCTTTCGTTCCCGGCGCCTTCCACAGCCGTTCGCCGAGCAGTGGTACGGCCGCGGCGTGCAGGAGTTTGTGCAGACGCCGGAGAGCTATCGTGATCGGGACGTGGTCATCATCGGCGGTGGGGACTCGGCGTTCGACTGGTGTGCGCAGCTTCGCGAGCGCGCCAAGTCAGTGACGCTGGTGCACCGCAGCGATCGTTTTCGCGCGCATGCGGCGACGGTAGCCGAAGTGCAGGCGGCGGCCGCGCTGGGTGACGGTCGGGTGTCGATCCTCACATTCCATGAGCTCGACGCCATCCATGGGACGGATTGCGTGAACGGGATTCGCGTGAAGGATGTGAAATCCAAGGCGGTGCGCGACATTCCGGCGGATGTGGTGCTTCCGATGCTGGGCTATGTGAGCAACATGGGCACGTTGTTGGAGTGGGGATTGAATTTCGAGAAGGACGAAATCGTCGTGAACTTTCAGATGGAGACGGGTCGACCGGGGATTTACGCCGCGGGCGATATCACGACGTATCCAGGCAAGCTGAAGTTGATTGCGACGGGGTTTGGTGAGGCCACGGTCGCCGTGAATCAGGCAGTGCATTGGGTGTACCCGGACAAAAAGGTGAATCCGGGCCATTCGTCGAACATGGCGGTGTTTGGGCAGAAGGACGACTGATCGCGGGGTACATTCCCCAAGATGATCTCGCTGCTTGCCCGTCGACTGCTGCTCGCCATCCCCACGTTGTTCGGTGTGCTGGTCGTCGTGTTCTTGCTGTTGTACGTCGCGCCGGGTGATCCCGTGCAGGCCATGGTCGGTGAACGTGCCGATGCGGCGACCATTGCGCGTCTGCGGGCCGAGCTGCGTCTGGACGATCCGCTGCCGGTGCAGTTCGCGCATTACGCGGCCGGAATCCTGCGCGGCGACTTCGGCAGGTCGTATATCACCAATCGACCGATCATCGACGACATTGCCGAGCGTTTTCCGCGCACCTTGTTGCTGGCGACCACGGCCATGGTTCTCGCCACGATCACGGGGCTCACGATCGGCGTGCTGGCGGCGGTGCGACCAAACGGGTGGTTCGACCGGATCGCGCTCGCGATCACCTATCTCGGGATCTCGTTTCCGGTCTACTGGATTGGCTTGCTGCTGATTGTCGTGTTCGCCGTGACACTGCGCTGGTTGCCCGCCTCGGGCTACGGAGGTTGGGAATTCCTCGTGCTGCCGGCCTTTGCGCTGGGATCGAGATCGATCGCGTACCTGGCGCGAGTGTCGCGATCGGCCATGCTGGAGGTCATGGGCGCGGATTTCATTCGCACCGCGCGGGCCAAGGGATTGGCCGAATTCACCGTGATCACGCGTCATGCGCTGCGCAATGCGCTGATTCCCGTGGTGACGGTCATCGGGTTGGACTTTGGCGCCTATCTCACGGGAAGCATCCTGACCGAAACGATCTTCAGTTGGCCGGGCATCGGGCGATATGTGGTGATGGCGATTTCGCGACGCGATCTGCCGGCGGTGCAGGGATCAGTGCTGTTCCTGAGCGTGGTGTTTGTGATCGTCAATGTGCTGACCGATGCGGCATATCGGCGGGTGGATCCGCGGGTCACGGCGTGACGCGAGCTACCGCCCTCCCAGCGTCACCTTCGTCCACCGCTGCCCGTTGAAAATCACCGGCACCTCAAACCCCTGCACCCACGGCTGCACCGCGTACAGCTCGTTGTAGAAGAACAGCGGCACCAGTCCCATCTGCGCGTAGGCCAGCGAATCGGCCTCGCGATACAGCGCGGTGCGCCGCGCGGCGTCAGGTTCACGGCGCGATGCATCCACAATCTTGTCGAATGCGGCGTTGCTGAAGAACGACACATTCCCGCCCGCACCGCTGTTGACCGAGTGCAGGAGGGGATACAGGAAGTTCTCCGCGTCTGGGTAGTCCGCGTACCAGTCCTTCACGACCAGATCCGTCTGCCCAGCGCGCGCGGCGGCGCGCATGGAACTGGCGTCGCGTTGCACGATCTTCACGCGAATGCCGGCGGCCGCGAGATACGCTTGTATGCTCTGCGCCAATCGCGGGAACGGTGCCGTCTGCGAGCACCACAGTTCCACGTCGATCCCCTTCGGAAAACCGGCGTCAGCAAGCAGCGCGCGCGCTGCCGCCGAATCGTAGGCCAGTGGCGCGCGGGTGGTATCCGCGCCCTCAAGCGAGGGCGGTATGACGCCCGCCGCCACACGTCCGCGGCCGGCCAGCAATTGTGACAGGAGCGTCGGCACGTCGAGTGCGGTCGCAATGGCGCGGCGCACACGAACGTCCTTGAGCGGTCCACGGGTGCTGTTGACACCGATATACCAAAGCCGCAGCGCGGGCGCGCTGGTCAATCGCGCCGACCGGGTATCGGTGTCTTCCCACGACCGTGTCTGGTCCTCGGGCACGTACAGGATGTCCACGGTCCCCGCTTCGAACTCGGCGACGGCCGTCGACGGCTCAGGAATGATGCGGGCGATCAGCGTATCGATCGTCGGCGCGCCGCCGAAGTAGTCGGCGTTTCGCGCGAACTTCAGGTAGTCGTCGTGTTTCCATTCCACCAGACGCCACGGTCCGGTGCCGACGGGCTTCTCGCTGAAATTCTCGCCGAGCACCTCAGGAACCATCGACGCGATCGGCATTGCCAACAACTTCGGAAAGATCGCAAACGGCTCCTCGAGGGTGATCACGACCGTGCTGTCGTCCGTCGCCTCGACACCGAGCGAGCGTCCCTTGCCCTCCGCATAGGCTCGCGCTCCCTTGATCGGGAAGAGCGGCCACACCGAACCTGCCTTGGTGGCCGGATCAAGGACGCGACTGAAGGACCGTACCACGTCCCGCGCGCGAAATGTCGAGCCGTTGCTGAAGCGCACGTCGGAACGCAAATGGAACGTGTACACCAGGCCATCAGCGCTGATGTCCCAACGGCGTGCAAGGGAAGGTTCGATGCGCGCATCAGGCGTAAAGCGCGTCAGGCCGTCGAAGAGGTAGGCCACCGCGCGACCCGAGGGCACATCCGTGGCGTGCGCTGGATCAAGCGATCGTGGGTCGTACCAATCGCGCGAATCGATCAGGGCATGTCGCGCTGGCTCGGACGCGTCACGACGACAGGCGATGATCGTCAGCAGCAGTACGAATGTGAGCCGCGGCACGATTCGGCGCGTGCGCGACGTCCAAGTGTTCATGTGGTGCATGACGGTGTTGACGGAGAGCGAGTGCAAGGAGAGCTTTCCCTCTGAAACTACTGATAAATTCCTCCCTTCGCGTGCGCGGAGCCAAAGCTCTCGTTTTCAGCATCCTCGCCATCGTCACCGCATCGGCCGCCGCTCCTCTGGCCGCTCAGGACCTGTCCTGTGATCGTGGTGACCGCGAGGTGCGCGCCTTGCGCTTCCTGGGCAACCGCGAGTTCGCGGCAACCACGCTGGCGGCTGCGGTGGCCACGCTGCCATCGGCGTTTGCGGGGCTCCCGCTGGTGGGAGAGCGGCGGTGCCTCGATCCGATCGAGTTCGCGCGTGATGTCCAGCGCCTCACCACGCTGTATCGGCGGCGCGGCTTTCCGGATGTGAAGGTCGACACGATCGTGGTGACCCGTCGCCCGGGTGTGATCGACATCACATTCACCATCGTCGAAGGCGACCCGATGCGTGTGACGGCGTTTGCCCTGCGCGGCGCCGACGCCGATCCGGAAGTGCAGCAGGCGTCGCGCGACTTCCCACTGCGCGTGGGTGGCGTTTTCGATCGAGGCACCCTCGAGGCCGGTCGCGATACACTGGTCCGGCGGTTGCGCAATCGCGGATGGCCGCAGGCAGAAGCGTTACTGGCCTATACGACGAACGTGCAGGCGCATACCGCCGAGGTCGAGGTGACGGTCGTGCCGGGCGTTCGCGCGCGACTGGGACGCATAGCGCTCGTGGTGGACACCGCGGGAACCGGCCCTCGGCGAATCGCCGAGTCGACGATCCGACGCACCGTCGCGCTCCGCACCGGCGACTGGTATTCGGCACGTGACATCATCGACGCGCAGCGCAATTTGTACCAGACCGACGCGTTCCAGCGTGTCGATCTGCAGCCGGACAGCACACAGCCGCCCGGCGATTCCATCGTCAATCTGGTGGTCTACCTCACCGAGGGTGATCGATGGGCCGCGCGCGCTGGAATGGGATGGGCGACCCTGGATTGTTTTCGCATGCAGAGTTCGTTGACCGATCGCGATTTCCTGCCGTTTGCCCAGCGGTTGGAGTTGACCGCACGCGTGAGCAAGATCGGTATCGGTGCGCCCTTGGATGGTGCGCCGAGTCTCTGTCAGGGACAGGCGCGCTCCGATCCATACAGCCGGACGCTGAACTACTACACCGCGATGACCGTGCGTCAGCCTGTGCGAGCGAGTCAGTCGCGTGTCCCCACGCTGACCGTCTTCAGCTCCACCTTGTCGGAGTACAAGGCGTTTTTGCGCCGTACACCGATCGGCGGCGCGCTCTCGCTGACCAACCCGCAGCGTTCCAGGATCTCCAGCACGATCTCGTATCAGGTGGAACTGGGTCGCACCGAGGCCGAACCGGCGTTTTTCTGCGCGGTGTTCAACGCCTGTGATACCGACGCGCGCAACTTCCTGCAACGCAACACGCGGCTGGCGGCGCTGGAGTACTCGCTGGTGCGAGAGCGCGCGAATGATCCTCTTCGCCCGACCAGCGGCAACTCCCTGCGATTCAGCGTGCGCCACGCGTCTACCCTGATCGGGTCTGATCGCACGCAACAGTTCAATCGCGCGACCGGTGATGCAACCTGGTATCGCGCGCTCGGCGCGGGCACGACGCTCACCGCGCACCTGCGTGGTGGGCTGGTGTTTGGCGGCGGAACGTCACCGTCTCTCAACGCCTTCATCCCGCCGCAGGAGCGACTGTACGCGGGTGGCCCGACCACCGTGCGCGGCTTTCGGCAGAATGAGCTTGGACCCGCCGTGTACATCGTGAACGGGTATCGCGAAGTCAGCGAGAACGGCGTGACGTTCTTTCGCGCTGATAGCGGCAGCACCCAGGAACGGGTCGTGCCCACGGGCGGAAACTCGCTGGTGGTTGCCAATCTGGAACTGCAGGTGCCGAGTCCGCTCGTGCCGCGCCTGCTGCAGTTGGCGATGTTTGCCGATGCGGGCCGGCTGTGGAACCGCGGCAGCGGCGGCACGACGCGCTCGCTGATGGATGACGGTCCGTCCGTGAAGGTCACGCCGGGCGTGGGCGTGCGCATCGTCTCGCCGTTCGGTGCGATTCGCGTCGATCTGGGATACAACCCGTATCGGCTGCCGTCCGGTGCCGCGTACTACAACGCGCCGCTGCAGGGTGGCATCGCGCCGTTGTACTGCGTGAGTCCGGGCAATACGCTCGCGGTGAACGCGGGCGTCGGCGTTGACGCGCCTCCGACGCAGGACAGCGGCGTCTGTCCGTCGAGTTTTCGTCCGGTCCGGGGTGCTGGGTTCCTCCGCCGACTCAATCCCAGCATTTGGATCGGGCAGGCGTTCTGATGGCGCGTCGTCGAACGGTTGTGCTGGCGACCGCCGCCGTGCTGCTGGGATTCGCCGCACTGGGTGTGTCGACGGTCGCGATGCTCACGCAAACGGAGCGCGGACGTGCGCTGATCATGCGCGCGGCGCTGCCCACGTTGAAACGGGCGATCCCCGGGCACTTGTACGTGGGTCGTGTCAGCGGGTCGCTGTTCGCCGACATCACGATCGATTCGCTGGAGATCCGCGAGCCCAACGGACG
>JBEBIR010000200.1:0-6612 GCA_040080315.1 Gemmatimonas sp. | reverse complement strand
CCGGTCAGCGCTCGCGGCGTGAACGGTGGCGGGTTTCTGTTCCGTCCGGAAACGCACGACGCCGGGGCGAAGGTGATTCTGGGTCAGAAGTTTGCGGCGGGGCGTGGTGAAGACGAAGGTGACGCGGTGCTTGATCTTCTGGCTCGACATCCGTCTACCGCCAAGTTCATCGCGACGAAATTGGCGCGGCGTTTTGTGAGTGATACGCCACCGGCTGGTTTGGTCGCGCGCGCCACCGTGACATACCAAAAGACCGACGGCGACATTCGGGAAGTGGTGCGCACCATTGTCACCAGTCCGGAGTTTTTCGCGACATCGGCCTATCGGGCGAAAGTGAAGTCCCCGTTTGAACTGGTGGTGAGTTCGTTGCGGGTGATGAACGCGCCCGCCGATGCGACGCCGCGCACCACGCAGTTCGTGAGCCGACTCGGCCAGCCGATCTTTGGACATCAGGCGCCGAACGGCTATCCGGAAACCGGCGACGCATGGATGAACACCGGCGCCATTCTCAACCGCATCAACTTTGGAGTGGCCGTCGCGTCGGGGCGTGTGCCGGGCGTGCGTCTCGTCGATTGGCCAGCGGCCGCGTCGTTGCGGTCCTTGCCGCGCGAACAGCAAGTGGACGGCGTGATTCGCGAACTGCTGGGTGGTGCGGCGTCGAACGACACGCGTCAGGTATTGTTGACCGGGTCGAATCCGTTTCTCGACGCACGCGGTGGCGCTGATACACTCAACGTCGATGATGCCGATGCGACGATGGGGATGGACAGCACAGCCACAACCGTCATGGCCGGGCGTCGCGCCAACCGCGCGGCACGTCAGCCGGTCAATCAACAGCAGCGTGCTGCTGGAAAGGAAGCAGTGAAACCCTCGGCGGGCGGCACGCTGACGCAGGCCATCGGCACACTGCCACCAGCACAAGGTCTCGCGCAGATCGTCGGGCTCGCACTCGGCGCCCCCGAATTCCAGCGTCGCTAGTCGCGACCGAACTATACGGAGCCGACGATGAATCGCCGAGTTTTTCTGAAGGCCGGGGGATTGTCCCTGGTGACGTTGGGGCTGACGCCAAGTTTCCTGCGACGCACCGCGCTGGCGATGGATTTGCCACGCGCCGCGCGCGGCAAGACACTGATTGTGTTGTTCCAGCGTGGCGCGGCCGATGCGCTGAACGTGGTCGTGCCGTTTGGTGACGCGCACTACTACGCGGCGCGTCCGCAGTTGGCCATCGGATCACCGGCACGGGTGACGGGTGCGGCGGGTGCCATCGATCTCGACGGGTACTTCGGATTGCATCCCGCGCTGTCGCCGCTCAAGCCGTTGTGGGATCGCGGATTGCTTTCGCCCATTCATGCGGTGGGGAGTCCCAGTTCCACGCGTTCGCACTTTGATGCGCAGGACTACATGGAAACCGGCACGCCCGATCGCAAAGGCACGCCGGATGGTTGGCTCAATCGATATCTGGCGGTGAAGGGCACGTGTGAGGCGTGCGCGGTTGGTGAGAAGCCGGTTCACATACCGTTCCGCGCCGTCGCAATGACAGCGCAAATGCCGCGCATACTGGAAGGTCCGTCAGCGACCGTCGCGATGAACTCGATTGAAGAGTTTTCGATTCGCACCAGCGGTGGCGAAGCCGAGAAGCGACTGGAAGCGCTGTATCGCACCGGATCGGCCGACATGGTGCACGGCAGCGGCACCGAGATGTTTGAAGCGTTGCGTGTACTGCGCGCCGCCAATCCGCAGCAGTACAAACCCGCAGCGGGAGTGGAGTATCCGCGCTCGCAGTTTGGTCAGCGGTTGCTGTCAATCGCACAGTTGATCAAGGCCGGCGTGGGACTCGAGGTCGCATTTGCGGATATCGGCGGTTGGGACACGCACGTGAATCAGGGCGGTGCCCAAGGACAGTTGGCGCAGCGACTCGGCGATTTCTCAACCAGTATCGCCGCGTTGGTGGCTGATCTGGGTGATCGCATGGACGATGTCGTGATTCTCACGATGTCCGAGTTTGGTCGCACCGTGCGGCAGAACGGCACCGGTGGCACCGATCATGGACACGCGGGCTCGATGTTTGTGATTGGCGGCTCGCTCAAAGCGCCGCGCAAAGTGTTGGGTCGCTGGCCCGGATTGGCGCCGGAGCAGTTGTATGAAGGGCGCGATCTGGCGCTCACGACGGATTTTCGGAGCGTGTTCAGCGAGATCGCGTCAAAGCATTTGGGAGCGGGGTCGTTGGACCGGATTTTCCCCGGATATGCGACGCCGGAGAAGAATTGGTTGGGGGTGCTGTAAGACGCGGGTCCACGGCTCTTTGTTGAACAACAAGTGCAGTCCTTGGTGTCCTTGGTGACCTTCGCGGTTGAATTTGCCACTAAGCCTATTGGGCGATTTCACGCCGCGGCGCGGACGGCTAATCTGCTCGAAGAGTGCAACTGTTCACTATGGAGATCCAATGACCGACACCGCTTCACCCGACGGGCAGCTTCGCGATGCCGACGGTTTACTGGTCGACGAATACAGCGATCCCACAATCTCGCATGAGCCGGGCAGCGACGCCCTCGACAACCCGATGGCACTCACCAGCGATGCGGTTTTGGACGACGTCGCGATGATTGGCGAAGGGATCCAGGAGGTCGACGTTGTGGAGGACGGCGTCGAAGCGGAGTCACTAGGCGACGGCGGGCGACGCGTGGGCGTCGATCAGGCGACAGCCGATGACGCCTCGGCGCCACATTCGGCCGACGAGCTCGCGCGACTGACGATTGGAGACGAGACGACAGGGCGGACCATCGCACGCGTGGGGAACGAGCCGCATGGTGAAGACCTCCTGGACTCTCCGGACAACTAACCACTCCGTCATGCCGCTACTCCCTCATCGTCGGCCAATCATGAGGCGAATGCTGCAGCTCGGTGCTGGCGCGGTGTTGCTGCACGCAGGGCGTCTCTCCGCACAGTCCATACCCAAGGACTTCGTCACCGATGTCAGGGCGGGCGTGTCCGATGTGTTCGCCGTGTGGGGTGCACCGTTTCATGCCAGCGGACGGGACTACGCGATCAGTGCCGCGGCGCTGGGCATGACGGGCGTGCTGGCGTTGAGCGACGCGAATATCGCGCGTTGGGTGCGCCGTCATCCCGATGACCCGTTCCTGCGCGCGCTCCGACCGCTGCGCGAAGGACAGGGCGACTATTTCGTGAAGGCGACCGGGGGTAGTGGACACACTCCTGGTGCATTCGGTGTGTACACTGTGGGGTTGCTGGTTCGGAGTCCTGCCATTCGTGACGTCGGCATGGGCTGCCTCGCGGCGGCCGAGGCGCACACGATCTTTCGCCAAGTCGTGTATGCCGCCGTGTCGCGGGAGCGTCCGCTGTATCGCGAGACCGTGAATGACTCGCTGATCGAACGCGAGGGGCGTCCGTACGAGGTACACGTACCCGGGCAAACCACACCCTATGACAATTCATTCTTCAGTGGACACGCGGCGTCTGTCTTTTCGTGCGTCACCTTTGTGAATGCTCGCTTTCACCTGAGTTACGTCGAGCCGGTCCTGTGGGCAGTTGCCGCGGCGTTGTCGGTCGGCCGCGCAGCTGACCAGCACCACTACGCCTCCGATGTCGTGGTCGGGAGCCTGATCGGCTTCGCCGCTGGCAAACTCGTCGGCGACCGCTCAGTACGCCGAGCAGACAGGCGGGCGAATGCGAAGAACATGATCGTGCCCGACACCGGCCATTCGTCCACTCATTCGTGGCAGGACGGGATCTATGTGTCGCGTCAGCACACAGGGCTCGTGTTGGGCTGGCGGACGTCGCGCTAGTCGCCGCGATTTGGCGCGCGCCACGTCCAATTCTCTTCGACCTCGATCCGAACCGGGGACTACATCATGCGCCGCGCTTGATGCCGCAACGCTTCCAACTCGCGCCGCAACGGCGCCCAGTACTCACGATCGCGCGCCATTTCGTGCGCCTGCTCTGTCGCTAGCGCGCTCTCGATATCACCGCCCGATGTCGCGGCAACGACGGCTGCTCGCGTCGACGATGACGCCTCGCTCGGAAAGCGCTCCACCGCCTCGCGCAAGAACTCCGGCGACCGTAACTCCGTCAGCCAGAACGTCGCCTGCGCCGAGGTCGCCCTGCCGTCGCGCGCACTGTCATACGATGCATCAACCAGGCGACGTAGCATCGGCCAGTCTTTGTCGCGCTGTGTCTTTTTCGCGTTCACAAGATCTTCGAGCGCCATCAGCTCGATGTTCACCCCGGTCGCGCTCACGTCATCCGGCACGGTGATTGTAGTGCGCCGTTCCCAGAGCATCTCGAATGGCGCGACGCCGCGCATTTGGCTCATGATATCCACGCGCAATGGCGATGCCTGCGAATCCGGTACATTGAAGTGCACAGCGTGTCCGCGCTGCAAGTACTCCATCGCGAACGGCGGAACGGCGATCACCGTGGCCGAAAGCGCCTGCATAACCGCCGCCAACTTCGGCAAGGCGCTCTCGGTCGCCAGAACCGCCAGATCGAGATCGCGGCTATACTCGGCCGCGCCGTACAACACGCAGGCCTGCCCCCCCATCAACAGGGCGGGGACGTCGAACTGCCGGATCGTAGAAAGGACTCGAAGGATCTGGATCGGGATCACTGGTGCCTCCGAGCGCGTGGAACCACGCCGCCAGACGAATGGTTTCCGCCCATCGCTCCTGCGGGCTAAGTCGCATCCAGCTGGCCGTCTCTTCGCCGTACAAATCCTCGAGCGTTACCCGAGCGGGCGTCGTGACAGGGGGGATCATGATACAAGATAGCCCGCGCGCAGCGTCCGCCTCAGGCGAGGACGCGCCGACTGGCTCTCCCAGATACCTTGCAAAATGTACCTGTCAGGTGAATAATAGACAGCATTATGGAGTCACTAAGTAGATTTCTCCGTCCTGCTGCCTCGAGCTTCTTCCTCCTCGGTCCCAGGGGAACCGGCAAGACCACCTGGGCGCGGCAGCAGTTTCCCGACGCGCTCGTCGTCAACCTGCTGCAGCCGGAGACCTACCGGGAACTGGTCGCTCGCCCGGAACGACTTCGAGAACTCGTCTTGGGCAATCCCGACCGCCGCGACATCGTCATCGATGAAGTGCAGCGCGCGCCCGAACTGCTGTACGTCGTTCACGACCTGCTCGAACGACCAAATCCGCCGCGCTTCGTGTTGACCGGCTCAAGCGCGCGCAAGTTGCGACACGGTGGCGTCAATCTGTTGGCCGGGCGCGCGACCATGCGCACCATGCATCCGTTCATGGCGGCGGAGCTGCCCGCGTTCGATCTCGCCAGCAGCCTGAAGACCGGACTCATTCCGCTGGTTGTGAGCGCACACGACTCGGCCGACACGTTGGCTGCGTATGCCGCGACATATGTCGAGCAAGAGGTCCGCGCTGAGGGGCTGGTGCGACACGTGGGTGACTTCGCACGCTTCCTTGAAGTCGTGAGTTTCTCACACGGTGCGGTGATCACCATCAGCAACGTCGCGAGAGAGACGGCGGTGCATCGCAAAGCCGTCGAGGGCTATCTCGGAGTGCTTGAGGACCTGCTGCTGGCGTTCCGCCTGCCGGTGTTCACCAAGCGGGCCAGCCGCGACACGGTGGCACATCCCAAGTTCTACTTCTTCGATGCGGGCGTCTTTCGCTCTTTGCGTCCCGCTGGACCGATGGATCGTCCGGCAGAGATCGATGGCGCCGCGCTCGAAGGCATGGTGGCGCAGCATCTGCGCGCGTGGATCGCGTATTCGGGGGTCGCGCTCGACCTGTACTATTGGCGGACGCGCACTGGTCTTGAGGTGGATTTCGTGGTGTATGGCAGCACAGACTTCTTCGCCGTCGAAGTGAAGAACAGCGATCGGGTGCGCCCAGGTGATCTCAAGGGATTGCGTGCGTTCGTCGCGGAGTATCCGGAGTGTCGACCTATGCTCTTGTATCGTGGCGTTGATCGTCTTGAGGTCGGCGGTATCCCCTGTTGGCCAGTGGAGCAGTTTCTCGCGCAACTCCGCCCTGGCAACTCGCCACTCAGCTAGTCGCGCCGACGCCGATCCTGCTCCGCGGCGCGGCGCAACTCATCCAGCAGCTTGCGCGCCGCGGCTCGCCCGCGTCGATCGCCGATCGCATTGATCGCCGCGTCCACCGCGCGGTTCAACTCCTCGATCTGCAACTCCGGCTCGCGTGGCATCGGGGGCGGTTCGTGCCAATCCGGCGGCTCATCGCTCATCGCGATCCGCGCCTCGGCCTCACACGACCCCGTTGGCGCGGTCCCCTCGCGAAACCAGTCGCGACGCGACGGTCCACACCAGTCGCTGGCCAGCTTGCCTGTGCCGATGTCTATAGATGCGGTGACGATCCCCGGCGGCGGACGCCATGCGTCGTCCTTTTCAGGACTGTGCCATCCCTCGCGAATGAACCGCGCCCATACGGGTGCCGCGAGTCGGCCACCCGACGCATCGCCGCCCATGGGTTCCGGGTCGTCGGCGCCAAACCACACACTGGCCACGAGCGTGGGTGTGTAACCCACAAACCACACATCGGTGCCATCGTTGGTCGTTCCAGTCTTGCCCGCGACCGGACCGCGACTCCCGGCGCTGCGCACCGCGCGACCCGTGCC
>JBEBIR010000199.1:0-6631 GCA_040080315.1 Gemmatimonas sp. | reverse complement strand
TATAAGAGACAGCAGCTACGCCGAGGCACTGAGCGTCCTCGACTCAGCTCGCGTTCTCGGCCACTACGTCGCGGGGCCCG
Organism: Gemmatimonas sp.; assembly: GCA_040080315.1. Taxonomy (GTDB): domain Bacteria; phylum Gemmatimonadota; class Gemmatimonadetes; order Gemmatimonadales; family Gemmatimonadaceae; genus Gemmatimonas. The sequence continues at coordinate 6,551 of JBEBIR010000199.1, read as the reverse complement.
AGTTTCGACTCGCGTCGGATGGCAGTAGTTACTCCTACAGGGACATGCAGAAGATCCTCGGTGACCTCCGCGCCAAGTTCCAGTCGGCGGGTGTCCGATGGGATACACTGGCGGTGACCGTGTTGGGTCGCGATGCAGCGTTCGTGTACGCGCCGTTTCGTCGCACGGACACCGACAAAGGGGGTGGCGTCGCTCGGATCAGAGGGAACGCCACCTGGGTGTGGGTGCGGCGAGATGGCGCCTGGCACATGCTCTACGGGCACGGTGATCACTACCCTGATTCGAGCGTGTCTCGATAGGGTGCATAACAAGCCGTTGCTGCTGACGAACGCAGGTGTCTTTGGTAGCGGCCGCTCCGCGGCCGGGTTCTATTTGAGCGTTCGAAGCAGAACGCCGAGTCGTTAGATGGCCACTCGACCTACACTTGTGAGAACTCACTTTCTGCTTGCGATTGTCGGCGCCACGTGCGTCGCGTGTGTGTCCACACGAGCGGCCCCGCGCGCGGCGCAGGAGCCCGCACTCGCCGTCGAGATTTCGCGCCTCTTTCAGAGCGGCATCGGCTATGCGTGTCTGCCGCGAACCGGTGACTCGACGCGTTTTGAAGTCGTGCTGGTCGTCGATTCCCTCGGCGCGCTCAACGGCGATGACGTGTCCCTGACAGGCAATGTCCGAGCCGCGCCGAGACCCGGCTACACGAATCAGGTGGTCACCGTGGAGATTCAGCGTACGGGCCAGACCCGCATCCTCGGTACGTCCTGTTGGCATGATGCCGGTATCGCGGTGCGCGGATCCCAGGCGGTTCTAAGTCACGCGAGCATCGCGCTCAGTGCCCCCGCCGCGGTCCTGATGCGCGTTCTCGATGCCCGTGGTCGTGCGCTGAGTGATAGTGTCTGGACCACCCTCCAAGGGCGCACACAACGCGTCGAATGGGCGCGTCGGTGACGCAAGCGAACTTTCCCCCCGGGTTGAGCGCAAGTCGCGGGTTCGTTACCGGGCTGTCCGACCTCGTCATGTGCCATCTAATGCGACGTTATACCGCTTAACGCGCCTCGTGGCGGCCTTGCGGATGTGTATATACACTTGTAGGTTTCCCTGTGACCTTTGAGTGGGATGCCGCCAAGAGCACGCGGAACCTTGGGCAGCGCGGATTCGACTTTGAGTTCGCGTCGCTCGTCTTCGCGAGCACGTACGTGGAATTCGACGATACGCGCCGCGACTATGGGAGCGGCGCATTGTGGCGCTCGGCACCGCTGATGGCATCACCCTCACCGTCGTGTTCACCGATCGCGTCGAATCGACCGGCGCAGTGGTGCGTCGTCTCATCAGTGCCCGACTCAGCAACCGCAAGGAGCGCCGTCAGTATGCCGAAGCCCTCGAAGCCATCCGCGCGCAAGGCGAGCCCGACGAAGGGGCGCGCTGATCTTGCACGGCTCCGACGTGTCACGGAGGCAGAGATCCAGCGTACGTCACCCGTGGAGCTTCGTGATCTCCCGGAGTCGCTTTGGCAGAACGCCCGCGTCGTGACGCCAGTGGCGAAGCAGGCGATCTCGATTCGACTGGACCGTGACGTCTTGGAGTTCTTCCGGGCCACGGGGCCCAGATATCAGTCGCAGATCAACGCGGTGTTGCGCAGCTACGTCGACCACGTCGCGGCAGCCACGCCACCGACACGTCGTAAACGCGCGGTATAACGACGCGTTGCTGCCGACAGCGCATTTCGGAATGCGCGCTGCGCGCGCAATTTCATGAGAGCGCTGCAGCAGACCGTCACGTTATGCAGCACGATGAGATCAGTCGACAAGGGGTGCCCTATGCTAAAGATCCGCGTGCGCGCTGCATCCATCTTCGCGCTCATATTCCTCGCGACGGCTCCTGTTGCTCGTGCGCAGCCGGCTTTCGGTACGTCGATGGAAGCATTCGGAGGCGCGCTGGCTGGCAACTGGGTTGGCGAAGGATCCTTTGTCGAAGACGTGCAGGGGATCGGAAAGAAGGGCGAGAAGTTCGCCAGTACGCTGACGTGCGTCTGGGCAGCGGGACGGGCAGCACTTCGCTGCGATGGAAAGGAACCGCAGTCAACCTGGGTCATCCTCTACTTCTGGGACGCCGGCACAAGACAGATTCGTTATGTGGGCGTGAATTCGGGAGGAGGCTCGAGCCTGGGAACGGTAGCCGGGCGAGGCCCGAAGTTTGTCGCGACCGAGACAGGTGCTTCCGCGGACGGTGGGAAACTGGACGCCACGTATGAGATAGCGTTTGAGGAGGGAGGTAACACCCGCATCGACACGGGTTCGACGACCGTAAATCGTGCCAAGACCCCATGGCGCGACGTCTACAGAAAGCGTCCAAGGTAGTGCGCCCAGCCTCAGGCGCGCGGTCTGTGTTGCATAACGATGCTTGCTGCAGACGGGCGATGCGGTAGCTCGCTTCGCGCGCGTTTCATTTATTCGCCCGCTGCAGAAGCTGGCGTTATGCGGCTCTCCGACGCTTCTTCGTCTGAATGGCTCGTGCAAGATCTGCGCTGGTTGCGCCGAGGCCGACTAAAGCACGAACAAGCAGATCGAAGGAGACCGACGCTTCGCCTGCTTCCATTTTGGCGACGCGCGACTGACTCGAACGTAGGCGTTTGGCGACGGCCTCCTGCGAGAGCCCAAGTTTCGCACGCCGCGCGCGCAGCGCATCACTCAGACGCAGCTTGAGATCGATCAGCGCCGATTCCTCCGGCGTCAGCTCGAGAAAGTCATCCACCGATCCAACAACCCACCCCTGCGCCTCCAACGCGGCCTTCTTCGTCCTTCGCATCGTTCATCCCTCCGACTGGGTTACCCGATCATACGCTCGCAGCCGCTCCCGTCCCGTGGCCAAGATGGCGGCAGGCGTGGCCTGCGTTTTCTTGGTGAACACGTCGACGATGATCACGGCGTCCGGATCGAGTCGATACAGAATGCGCCACGTGAGTGCCGCGTCGGGAACGCGTACCTCGCCACAGCGCGCACCGAGTGTCGGCATGGCCGTGCGTGTGGCATACTCAGTGAATCTCCGCGCTGTAAACGGCGTAACAGCACGCCTGCCTCGAGTCGAGCGGCGGCCGAGAACGGCGGCGTCTTCACGGACCCACGGAGCCACACCAACGGTCGTCGTGTCGTCGCCATCCAACAATCTTATGTCGTGGTGGACATATGTCAAATTGGACATCGTGCCCGCGCCGCATAACGAGAGTTGCTGCTGACGAACGCGCGGCTTCGGTAGCGCCCGCTGCGCGGGCGCATTCTATTTGAGCGTTCGCCGCAGAACCAAACGTTATGCGGACCAGACGGGCGCAGTCGCTCCGAGAATGTGCGTGAGGCAGTGCGCACCTACACGGTGTGTGGATGTCAACGACAGACTTTGCACAGGAAGCGACCGTGAAGCTTCGCGATTTCAGCGGGATGGAACCTCCACTCCGAAGGCATTACACCACGGCAGACCATTGAAGATACCGACGTACGGACGGCGGTAGCTTAGGGACTTCGCTGGCGCAGAATTCATCTCGTCGGCAAATACACTGAACGCTTTTCCTGAAGGCCCCCTTTCCCTTCCGCACACAGAACGATGATTACTGGCGCCCGCGGCGGTTATCGGCATGGCGGCGTTGGCTTTATATGCGCCCTGGTGATGGCGTGCGGAGGGGGTTCGGAGACCCCTCGCGGCGGGGTGCCGACAGGGCCTCCCTCGCCGGTCGCTCCAGCGCAGGTCACGCGCGTCCTCGCCTACCTGCGAACAGATTCGGTCGCGTATGCGCCCGTCGTCGCGGCGGTCACGAACATCGCTGGTGCGCAGGTGACGCTTGGCACGAGGACGGCAACGATGCCCGCCAACGGCACCGCGTCGCTCAGTACGAGTATCGGTTCCACAGTGGACTTCCAGCCTCTCGACGTGACGGCACCCGGCTACCAGTCTGCCACCTATCCGTGGTTCATTGCCGACACAGCGCAGGTAGTGGCCTCGGGATTGTATCCCGCGGTTACCGTCGTGCCCCGCCCTGGCTTCGTGAAGGGCATCGACTTCATGGATTCCGGCGGCGGATTGGCCACGATCTACCAGAACGGACGCCATGCCATGGTCATGGACCGCGTGAAGGCGCTTGACGGTGCCAACCTTGTCCGCACCAACGAGGCATTCGACGTGACGAAGTTCAGCACGGCGACCAACACGGTCGAGATGACCGCGGATCCGTTCAACGTCTACAATCGGGCGGTCTACACGAACTTGGTCAATCAGGCCAGGGCTCGCGGGCTCCAGTTCGAAATGGGCCTTGAGATCGGGATCTTCGGCGGGAAGCTCAGCGCCGCAGACGCCGCCGTCTACGCTGGACGCTTCACGATCCCGGTAACGAACACGGCGTTCTGGGACGCGTATTTCGCCGCGTTTCGGCCGCTGGTGCTCGAGCGCGCGGCCATCGCGCGCGACTTGGGCATCGAGTACCTGGACCTGTGGAATCTGCAGGGCCTGGCACGCCCGGAGTCGTCGCGCTTCCAGAAGCTCGTTGCCGATATTCGTGCGATCGGCTACACCGGAAAGCTTGTCTACTTCTACAACGCCGCCGTGGAGACCGGGTTTCCCGAGTGGAACTCGGTGGACGCTGGCTTCCGCGCGCTCTGGGACATCAACGGAGTCTCGATCCGCACCGTGGTCGCCAAGGCGAATGCTGGCGAAGTGCTGGCCGACGCGCAGCCGCGTGCCCGGATGCGCACCAGTGTGGCGAATGCACTCAACACGCTCGCCGCGGGGCCGCAGCCGATCATGATCATGATGCGACTGCCCTCCATCCATGGCGGCATCGTCCACCCCGAGTTCATCGAGCCGTGCCTCCCGCCGGCCTGCAGTTCCCTCGCGCCGCTGCGCACGCGCGACTACCAGCAGCAGGCCGATGCGTACCAAGCCGTGGCGGAAGTGGTCAATGCGACGCCACTGGGCAACGGTCGCGTGATGGGCATGATCAGCACCCAGTACTGGTACTACGACGACTTCTTCAGTGGCGGGATAAGCGATTACTCAAAAGTTAGCACGGTCCGTGGCAAGCCAGCCGAGGCCGTGTTGGCCTGGTGGTGGAAGCGATGGTAGGCGAGGCTCCTACAGCAACGCGTTGAACAGTCGGGGAGATAGGTGGCACATTGTCCGGAGACATCGGCAACAGACATTCATGAGCGATGGCGCCTTGATGATGCGAACTGCTCGTCGAAGCGTCCGAGCGACGTGTCGTCGTAGATGTCACAGCGCTGTTTCCCGCTGCATAACGATGCTTGCTGCTGTCGAGCGGATTGCGGAAGCTCGCACCACTCTCAATGATGTGACCGCTCGCAGCAGAAGCTGGCGTTAGATGTCTGTTGCAGACGCCGACTTGACTGTTAGACCGTAAGGCTTGATTCTTACTGGTAAGACACAATCAGGAGCCTTATGTCGGACGCCGCTACGACGACGCTGTCCTCGAAAGGGCAAGTGGTCATTCCCGAGGCCATTCGCGATCGACTCGGTCTCAAGACCGGTGCGCAATTTGTCGTGGTCGCCGATCGAGACGTCGTCATTCTCAAGGTGCTGGATCCACCCGCACTATCGGAGTTCGCGGCGCTGACCGCGCGAGCGCGGCGTGCGGCAAAGGCCTCGGGGCTCAAGCCGGCCGACATCCCGCGCGCGATCAAGAAGGTGCGACGCGCGAAATGAACGTGGTGCTGGATACGAATGTGCTCGTGTCCGGGCTCCTTTTCGGCGGCGTACCCGGTCGTATGCTGGCCGCGTGGAGTACTGGGTCGTTCCGCCTCGTTATCTCGCCACCGATTCTCGACGAGTATCGGCGCGTGGGCTTCGAACTCAGCAAAGGACGCGAGCCGCTCGTGAGCGCTCTCGAGGCGCTCCTTGCCATGCTCACCGTGCACGCGGTGCTCGTCAACGCGCCGCCGCTGGACGAGCGCATCAGTGAGGATCCCGACGATGACATGTTTCTCGCGGCCGCCGTTGCCGGGCACGCGCGCCTCATCGTCTCCGGCGACAAGGCCTTCAAGCGAGTGCCTGCTCGCCGTCATTCCCTGCACCGATCCGGGCCCTCACTGCACGACGGAGGTCGAGGCCTGTTCTGGTGAATCTCGGTGCGCACACTGGACGTGTAGTCATCCAACGTCCACGGAGATTTCCCATGCGATTCAAGTACCTCCGGCGCTCGCTGCTCGCGCCCTGCCTGCTCGTCCTCACCACCACCGCGCAGGCGCAACACATCATCGGCTCCGGCAAGCTGGCCACTCTGCCGGCGCCCGCCGCCCTCGATACCGTGGGTCGTTTCCAGGACGCCGCGGTGCGCGTCGGCGACGACCTGTTCATTTCCGGCCAGCCCACCGCGCAGGCGTTGCGTGAATTGCGTGCGCAGGGCGTCACCACGGTGGTAAACCTCCGCATGCAGGAGGAGCTCGACCGCGCCGTGAAGTTCGACGAACCGGGCACCATCGCGTCGTTGGGCATGCAATACGTGCACATCCCTATGCGCGGCACGCCCGACGCGCCGTACTCACCAGCGGCGGTCACGA
>JBEBIR010000198.1:0-6642 GCA_040080315.1 Gemmatimonas sp. | reverse complement strand
GGATGGACCGGAACCGCGGCAGTAGCTGCTTACGCGATTAGCCCGACTGATACTTGTACGACCTCGAGGTCGAACGGCCCGTAGCCCGCCCCACTGCCTGTCGCGATCACCGTGATCATCGCACTACCCGGCGCCACTCCGGAGACGACACCTGTGGTCGCATTCACCGTCGCGACACTAGGCGCGTTGGTCACGTAGCTGAGCCCACACTCACGCCCGCACCGCCAACTGACGGGCTGGCGGTAAACTGTAGAGTGCGCCCACTACCACAGTTCCACTCACCGGTGACAGCGTCACACCCGACAACGCAGCCGGTTCTGCCGTCACCGTCACCCCGGCAGAGGCCTTGCTGCCCGGTTGACGCGGTAGCAGTGACCGTCGTACTCCCAGGGGCCACGCCGTTGGCCGCGCAACTGCCTTGGTGCACGGCCGTCGATACCAGTGCCGGCGCCGCGCTTGTGCATGACGTCAGTGTCGGTGGTGTCAAGGTGGAGCCGCCGGTGATACTCACCCGCGAGAATGCCCGACACCGATTGGCTCAGCGAGAGCGCGGCCGGGCTGACGCTGATCGTCACAGGCAGCGCGGGGGCGGCGGCGTGCTCACAATGCCCTCACGGCCTCCGCCGCATGCGTAGAACACACCGGCGCACGCCAGCGCTTTCGCTCCACCGCGGAGACGCGAAGGAGCACTGGCGAAAACCGGACGAAGGGCTTGAGGAAGCGACGAGCACGGGAGGGAGTCATGCGTTGAATCCGTTGGGTTGTTTTGTCGAAGCAGATGACGAATCACTTCTTCCTTCGAACTGGTGTCGTCGCAATTGCAATTGCTCAGCCGTTCGCTGCCTGGTCACCGCAGAATTTTCAGAGCCGCGCCAAGTTCGCGCGCGATTGTCTCCACATCGCCTTCACCGCCACACGACTCGAGACCATCAGTGACGATGACCACACTTGTCGTCTCAGGCGCCGACAGTGCGCGCACATCATTCAATGCCGCGCGCATGGCTGCCACCAACGGCGTCTTGCCTTGTGTTCGGAGGCCATCCACCGCCGACAGGACTCGTTGCCGGTCACTCGTGAAGGAGAGCACCTTGGTGACCTCGCATGCGCCACCGAAGGTCAACAAGCCTATTTCCACGCCTTGCGGGAGTGAATTGACCGCGTACCGAGCCGCCGCCTTAGCAGCGGAAATTCGGGTGCCGCTGCCCGGCAGACGCGTGTCCATGCTGGACGAAAGATCCAAGATGAGCAGCGTCCGCGTGGCCGCACCCGCAGCTGGCGAAGTCGGGACCGACGGGATCATCGCGATGCTCTCGCCCAGAAATCCGCGAACACCGTCGACGATCGCGAACCGCGTCTCGTCAGCCGCGAGATACGTCGAGAAGAAATGTTGACTCGACTGCGTGAATCGACGCCACCCTTCAGCCTCCGTCGGCTCGGCCGCGTTCCGCAGTGCTCGAATCGGATCACCAGGCAACACAACGCTGGTAAATGCGCCGATCGCAGGACTAGACTCGAGATAGGGTGCGGAGACGCTCACCCAGCCAATGCGCAATCGCTCGTTCGCATCCACCGGAGTGCCGGCACCGAATAGCGCCTCCTGAACAAGCAGGTTCCCCTGCGAATGGGAAACAACCGAGACTCGACGCTGCGGATCGGCGAGGAGATCGTCGAGCGCCACTGCCAAACCGGTCGCGTCGGCCTGCGAAGTGCTCTTGAAGCCTCCGACTATGTTTGAGAACTGGTATGCTGCCTCCACAAGGTCATCCGATTGGAGACATCCTCTTCGCAGCGCCTCCGCCGGTATCGATGCATAGTTGGCGGGCCCGGAACCAAGCGTACGCGTGCCGTCGAAGGGGCGCACCACCAGTTGACGCGGCACGTCAGCACCCGTCTGGCCGCGAACTTCATCTGCGACGCGCGCCGCTGTCTCGCAATCACGCCAGGCGTCCAGTTGGCTTCGGTTGTAGAAAAGCATCAGACGGCTCGAGGACAAACCGCCGTCGATGAGACGCCGGCCGAGGTCCGCACAACTTGCCAGCGCGTCCGCCTTTGAGTTGTATACGCCGTTGATGAAGACGATGACGTCGCTCGCGGAGCCGCTGCCTTCACAAGGGACCAGATTCGTTGGCGCGTGCGCCGAGATCGAGCGACCCGAGCCAACATTGGCAAGTGTTGGGACTTGCGATGCCAACGGTGCGGTAGCCGTCGCGACCGCTACCGCCGCCAGCAGGGCGCTCACAAGGTGGTCCGCATAGACCGGGTCACGCATGCCGTGAACCAGTCAGCAGCCATGTTACTAGAGAACGATTATCCATGACGCCGCCGGTTTCGGAGGTTGAGAATCACAACAACGGCGAGCACTGCATCCACGCTCAGAAAGCCGATTGCCCAAGGCACCAATGGCGTAACCCGTTGATTGGGCACCGTCGTGTAGAAATCGCTCACGGGCGCAGCCCCGCTCAAGCCTTGCTGCAGCACGCGCGACAAGGCCAGCGAGTCGTCAGCGAGCAGAACGCGGCCACCACCAGCGCGCGCGATGCGATTCAGTTGATCGAGCATGCCTTTGGTCTGGGTCCCGACCCCAATGATCGTCAGCCGCGAGGAGCCTTCACCAACTTGAGGCGATTCAAGGCGTACAGGCGGTGGGGAGACGGATGGCAGGGTCTGCATGGCGACGGTGATCAGGGTGTGGGGAATTCTTTCGTCTGGGATCTCGAGATTGCGCGCTGTGTCACCGACGAAGTCGTGGATTCACGCGAGGGCCCGTAGCTCAGGTCTATTGGGGAGGGATCGGAGGCTGACGTCCTATGGCCGTAGCGGTCGGAACAAACGGCAGATCAATCGACTTCGGCACTGTGCGCTGCCCTGCGAGCGAAGGGCGTTTCTTCGACGACGCCCTGCTCGCCAGCTTGCCTGACCGAATGACTGCTGCAGTTGCTGAGTTGGAGGACTGGGCGGAAGAAACGCTGATCGTGTACGAACCGTAGTCGGCTGAACCGAAAGCTCGAACACGGACTCGCACGATGCTGCCAGCAGGATCCGTGCAGGGATTCAAGACGAGTCTGGACTGAAGAGCGCCGCCGCCATCGTCGTCCTGATCAAAGAGCGACCCATTGTCCGAAGTCCAGACCTCGAGATACGGGTCACCGATCGGTGTTGCGCCAGTGCGCAGCACGTTAATCGTGCATGATCGCCCTGGAAGGAATAGGTCGAAGCGGTCATACTCATTTCCGCTTCCCGGCTGACAGTCTGTCGTCAGCAGATTCTGCGACGACGAAATCGGAGAATACAGCACGATTGATCCGCATCCGTCCACATCTTCAGATGTCGCCGTCACACTGAACGTGAAGCCGATCGTGCTGAGCGTGGCGGATCCTGTCGCGAAAATCGCAGTGCCCGCGGGAAAGAGATACCGCCCGCTGCCGCCCGGGTAGTAGACATTGGACGTCTGGCCAGACGGGTACGCCGAAACCGGATGTACTCCGCCAGACGACAAGAGGACAGCCGTCTGAGTTGTCAGGTTTACACTGAAGTATTTCGCCGTTCCTGTGCCAATGAACGACGCACAGTCAGTCGGCGAAAGCTGGCCGGAGAATGATATTGGTAGCGTCGCGGCGACGATTGAGCATGTCGCTACCGTTACTGGGACGTTCACGACAATTTGATTCGTTTGATAGCCGGCTCCGCTTCCCGTCGCGGTCACCGAAACGGTCGCGGAACCCGGACTTACACCCGTTACGACGCCCGAGGAATTCACCGCCGCAATCGCGGGTGCACTCGTGGTGTAGGTGAGGGAGAATGAAACACTCGGATGGGTCCGTACAACGTTGGGCGTGAGCTGAGCGATTCCTGCGATCGACACGGCCACACTCGCCGGCGTCACTGTCATGCCCAGCAGCGCATTGGGGATTGTCGTCACTGTAATCGCTGCTGTGGCGGTCCGCTGCGTCGTTGTGAACCCAGCTAGACTGCCAGTCGCGGTCACTGTGATGGTCGCGTTGCCCGGGGCCACGCCTGTCACCACGCCTACTTGATTTACGGTAGCGATGTTGGTCGCGCTACTCTGATATGCATAGCTCACGAAGACGCTAGGGCTCGCCCGATCGGGCGTCGGCGTCAGCGCCAGCGCCTGCCCGACCGGCACGCTACCGCTCGCGGGTGACAGCGTCACACTGTTCAGCGCGTTCGGTGCGGGCGTGACTGTGATGGCGGCGGTGGCCGTCCGTTGCGTTGTTGTGAATCCCACGAGACTCCCCGTCGCGGTCACCGTGATCGTCGCGCTTCCTTGCGCCACACCCGTCACCACGCCCGCTTGATTCACTGTGGCGACGTTGGTCGCGTTGCTTTGGTACGTATAGCTCATCAATACACTGGTGTTCGCGCGATCAGGCGTGGGCGTCAGCGTAAGCGACTGACCTACTGCCACACTGCCATTGGCAGGCGACAGCGTTACGGCGTTGAGCGCGTTCGGCGCATTCGTCACGGTGATGGCGGCGGTTGCCGTCCGCTGCGTGGTTGTGAACCCCACAAGGCTACCGGTCGCCGTCACCGTAATGACGGCATTCCCTGGCGCTACGCCGGTCACCACGCCCTGTTGAGTTACCGTGGCGACGCCGGGCGCGTTGCTCTGGTAGGAATAGCTCATCGCAACGCTGGCATTCGCCCGATCGGGCGTCGGCGTCAGCGCCAGCGCCTGCCCGACTGGCACGCTACCACTCGCGGGTGACAGCGTCACACTGTTCAGCGCGTTCGGTGCGGGCGTGACTGTGATGGCGGCGGTGGCCGTCCGTTGCGTTGTTGTGAATCCCACGAGACTCCCCGTTGCGGTCACCGTGATCGTCGCGCTTCCTTGCGCTACACCCGTCACCACGCCCGCTTGATTCACTGTGGCGACGTTGGTCGCGTTGCTTTGGTACGTATAGCTCATCAATACACTGGTGTTCGCGCGATCAGGCGTGGGCGTCAGCGTAAGCGACTGACCTACTGCCACACTGCCATTGGCAGGCGACAGCGTTACGGCGTTGAGCGCGTTCGGCGCATTCGTCACGGTGATGGCGGCGGTTGCCGTCCGCTGCGTGGTTGTGAACCCCACAAGGCTACCGGTCGCCGTCACCGTAATGACGGCATTCCCTGGCGCTACGCCGGTCACCACGCCCTGTTGAGTTACCGTGGCGACGCCGGGCGCGTTGCTCTGGTAGGAATAGCTCATCGCAACGCTGGCATTCGCCCGATCGGGCGTCGGCGTCAGCGCCAGCGCCTGCCCGACTGGCACGCTACCATCGGTCGGCGACAGTGTGACAGAGTTCAGTGCGTTCGGAAGTGCCGTCACCGTGAGGCTGGAGGTCGCCGACTTAAGTGTTGTTGCGTAACCCACGCCGCTCCCGGTCGCCGTCACGGTGATCACCGCGGACCCTGGCGCAACGCCCGACACGACGCCGTTTTGACTTACGGTGGCGACGGCCGTTGATGTCGTCGAATACGCGTAGCTCACCCCTACACTCGCGCTCACCGCGTCTGCCACCGACACCAATGACAACGTCTGGCCCACCAGCACGCTGCCACTGGTCGGCGTCACTGTCACTCCGCGCAACGCATCAGGAAGCGGCGTCACGGTTACAATAGACGTCGTGCTTCTGCTCGTCGTCGCGTACCCCGTGCCACTCCCGCTTGCGGTGACGGTGATTGCAACTGTGCCAGGCGTGATCCCCGTCACCACCCCCGAGGCCGAGACCGACGCGATGGTCGGCGCGGCACTCGAAAAAGTCGTGCTCACCGCCACAGTGTTCGCCGTCGCATCGACTGAGGAACTGAGACCCAACGACTGCCCCACGGTGATCGTCGCACTTGTCGGCGAGAGCGTCACCCCACGTATTGCGTCCGGCGGAGGTGTCGTTGGCGGCTTCGAAGACACTATGCCGTCGCCGCCGCCGCAGGCTGTGGCCGCAAACAGCAGAACCAAGAGGGAGTTGCCCCGCAGAGTCAGGCGGGGTCGCAATGCGGGTAGACGCATGAGATAGTCGTTCATCGTGGGAATCCGATGCTCGCACCAAACTTTGCGGCATAGGTCATGAAAGGCTTCCACTCCAACGCGCTGGAAGTGCCCCGTGTATTCAGCGCTTCGTTGAACTGCTGGCGCACGAGTGCGACGCCCGCGTCCAGATTCACGGACTTGTGTACTCGAATTGCAAGGCCACCGCCGCCGCCAAACGCTGAACCCGAGGAGGCGGTGCCGAAGTTGGACGTCTGCCGCAACAGTGCGAATCGTGCGGAGAGATAGGGAAACACTCGCGTGGACGAGACCGCCGGTACCCAGCGCGGCTCAAAGAATACACCGGAAATCGTGAGGGTATCGGGCCCCGAAGAGTGACGCGTCCACTGTCCCCCAAGGCCGATCGACAGGGCACCGAATGCTTCCGAGGTAGCTACGCGATTGAATCGGAGCTGCGGTTCAAGCCCGAATCCAATTGCCGCACTCGCGTTCTTCTGTGTAATGATGGACGTCGAAAGCGCGGCGACTTGAAAGGAGAATTTCTGAGCAGACTGCGCTCCTCCGCGTGCTGCGGAAGTGAGGGCGAGCCCAATGCCGACTACGATGTGCAGCAAGCGTTGTAAGTGTCGCACAGCAGTCTGTGAGTACTGACA
>JBEBIR010000197.1:0-6649 GCA_040080315.1 Gemmatimonas sp. | reverse complement strand
ACGCCGCTGGTGGATGTGCCATTCGAGAAGCTCAGTCCGGGCAAGGCGGCGCTGGAGAAACTGATGGACCGCTATCGGTAGCGGGGTTCAGTCCCACAGGGTGGTCACTGGCTTGTAGGCGCGCAGGCGCGCGTCGGCAGTTAACAACGTCGCGCCCAGCCCAAGCGCGGTCGAGATGATGATGCGGTCGGCCGGGTCTCTGTGCGCGAAGTTTGCCAGTTGCACCGCACGGGCCGCGATCCGGTTGTCCACTGGCACGAACGACAGGAACGGAAGCGCTTCGACGTGCTCGATCCACGCGTTCACCTCGAACGTGAATTCGAGCCGCCCTGCGGCCACCAGCATCGCAATTTCCCAGATGCTGATGGACGAGACCGACACGCTGTCGCCGGCGGACACCGTTGCCTGGATCGCATCGCGCGCGCGTGCCCCGACGCGAGTTGGATCAGCGATCCACCACACCAGCGTGTGGGTGTCGAGAACAATCACGTACCAGCTTCCCAGTCGTCGATGCCCACCGGCTCGGTGGGCAGTTCGTATTTCACAACGGACTCGCGGAGCACACGGAGCGAGGACTGCGGGTCGTGGCGGTACGGCATGAGCTGCAGAACCGGCGTGCCGCGGTCGGTGATGATGATGGGCTGCCCGGTGCGCTCGACCTCACGAAACAGCTCGAGGGCTTTGGACTTGAATTGCGATTTCGATATGGATGACGTCATATGGCTATGGTATGATGACTATAGGCATTCTGCCGTCTTGCTTCTGCATCGTCAAGTGATCGCGTACCTGGGCCACGCTTGACACGATATATCTAAAGCACTATCGTACGATATATCTTTAGTCGGAGGTTCGTATGTGGCACGATGCATTCAGGAGCTGTGAAGGACGTGCGCGCCGAGGCTGGGCGGGCTTCGATGCCGATTTGAACGCGTTTTTCGGCAGCAGTGGCGCCAAGCGGCGCGGCCCGTTTGGGGGCGGCCGGATGTTCGAGCAGGGAGACCTGAAGCTGGTCATCCTGCGTCTGCTCGATGAAAAGCCGCGGCACGGCTACGACATCATCAAGGAGTTGGAGGAGCGCTCGGGAGGGCAGTACACCCCCAGCGCCGGCGCGGTCTATCCCACCCTGACCCTGCTTGAGGATCTGGGGTACGCGGTCGCTACACCGGAAGAGGGTGGCAAGAAAGTGTACGCGATCACCGACACGGGACGCGCGCATCTCGCAGAACATCGGCCTATGGTCGACGAGATTTTCGACCGCGTGAATCACATTGGCGATGCGGTCTTTGGCGATGGCGTGCGTCCGGCGCGCGACGCCATGATCGGCCTTGCGAGAGAGTTCGCCTCCGCGATGATGCACGGACGAAGAAGTCCGGAACAGATCACGGCGATCACCGAAATTCTGGAACGCGCGGCCGCCGATCTGCGAAAGGCGGCCGTCTAGGGACCTCCGCGCGGCAGCGCTACGACGCGGCTCGACCTGACTTCGTGTTCGCCGGATCTGTTTTCCGTCGCTCGTAGTTCACGTACTCCGGCTCGTACATCGCCGCTTTCACCGCCGCCGAGAGATCGGACGGTTCAGGACAACGGGCCAGTCCGCGCCGGAACGCGATACGCGCCACATCAATCGCGATCCGGTGCGACACCTCGCGAATGTGCGCGAGATCGGGGAAGATCCGGCCCATCGCCAGGTCTTCCTCGGTCACCATCGCCGCCAGCGTCTTCGCGGCAGACGCGAACATCTCGTCGGTCACTCGTGAAGACTCGCTCACGAAGACGCCCAGTCCGACGCCGGGAAAGATGTACGCGTTGTTCCCCTGCCCCGGCACGTGCGTGCGCCCCTTGAGCGTCACGGGTGCGAACGGACTGCCACTGGCAAAGATCGCCCGCCCGTCGGTGGCCTCGTACGCCTGCTCCGCCGTGCACTCCGCTTTCGACGTCGGATTGGAGAGCGCCAGAATGATCGGACGCTCGTTCAAACGGGCCATCGCCGCCAGCACCTCCGTCGTGAACATGCCCGGCGTGCCAGACACGCCGATGATCGCGTTCGGTTTCAGCGTCTCCACTGCCGTCAGCAAGTCGCTGATGGGCGGGTGCACGTGCGCGTAGCGCTGTTTGTGCTCCGCGAGATCGGTCCGCGACTGCTCGACGAGACCCTGTGAGTCCACGAACCAGCACTGCTGTCGCGCCCTCGCCTCGGAGACGCCAGACTCCATGAGCGCCTCAACCACCAGATCGCCGATACCGATTCCCGCTTCGCCGGCGCCGAAGAACAGCAGGCGCATTTCCGTAAGCGGAACCTTCGTAATGCGGGCCGCCGAGAAGAGTCCGGCCAACGCCACCGCGGCCGTGCCCTGCATGTCATCGTTGAACGTGCAAATGCGGTTCCGCCAACGTGCCAGCAAGCGAAACGCGTTGTGGTTGCCGAAGTCCTCGAACTGCAGACAGGCCCGCGGATAGCGTTCCTGAACGGCCTCAACGAACTCGTCCACCAGTGCATCGTACTCCGGTCCGCGCAATCGGGGCGTGGCGCGCCCCACGTATGACGGATCGTCGCGCAGCGTCATGTTCTCAGTGCCGACATCCAGTGTGATCGGCAGACACTGCGACGGCGGCATGCCGGCACAGGCCGTGTACAGAGTGAGCTTCCCGATCGGGATGCCCATCCCGTTGGCACCGAGGTCGCCCAGTCCCAGAATGCGCTCGCCATCGGTCACCACGATCATGCGCACATCGTCCTGCGGCCAGTTGCTCAACACCTCGGCGATATTGCCCTTGTCTTCAGGGGTGATGTACAGTCCGCGGCTGCGACGGAAGATGCGCCCCCATTCCTGACACGCCTGACCCACCGTGGGCGTGTACAGGATCGGCATGAACTCCTCCAGGTGCTCGGTGACGAGCCGATAGAACAGCGTCACGTTGCGATCGTGCAGGGACACGAGGTAGCTGTATTGTTCGAGCGGTGTCCGCTTGGACCGCACACCTGGCAGCACACGAGCGAGTTGCTCCTCCATGGTCATCACGCGCGGCGGCAGCAATCCGCGCAGGCCCAGTGCGTCGCGCTCCACGTCGGTGAACGCGGTGCCCTTGTTGAGCACCGGATCGTGGAGGATGTCGGCGCCACGCTTGGGCCGAGTCGATTCGTACAAAGCAGCTCCTGGGTTCCGTGAGGACTGTGCCGGATGCCGGCGAGCCTCGAAATCTCCACGATCACTGGCGCAGATCAAGCGTTGGCCCATCATTCGGCATGTTCGCGTCCATCCAACCCATCGTCCTGGTCGGCGGCAAGAGCCTCCGATTCGGTCGTGACAAGCTCCGCGAGCCCCTCGTCCCGGGCGAATCCGCATGGCTGGTGGACAGACCCATTGGGGTGCTGCGCGCACTCTTCGGTCCTCGCGTTGCGCTTGTCGGCCAGTGCGATCCAGAGATCGCGGCGCGGGGCGACCTGATACTTCGCGACGCCTATCCGAACACCGGACCTGCTGGTGGCATTCTCTCAGCGCTGGAGCAGTCCGAGGGCGACGTGTTCGTGTTGGCGGGCGACCTTCCGCGGATTACCGCCGACGCGATTCAGGCGATCATGGACGCCGCACATGCTCCGACGACGACGGAGGCATGGGTGGTACTGGCTGACGCGAACGGCGTGGAACCCTGCATTGGGCTCTATCGACAGGCGATTCGATCACTTCTTGCGGAGCGCATTCGTAGCGGTCGACGCAGCCTGCACGATCTCGCACCGGTTGATCGACTCCAGCTGGTGCCGATTGATGTCGCGGCCGCGCTCAACGTGAACACGCCGGGTGCGCTTCCGGATTTCGGAGGTGAAGAGTCACGGTGAGCGCGCAAACTGCTTGAACCACAGAGTTCACAGAGTTCGCAGAGGCTCGTCGTCGGAGAGACCAAGCATACTTTACTCTTCTTCTTTTTGAACAAAGAGAAAAGGAGACGTCGCTGATCCCTCCGGTGACGAGCCTCTGTGAACTCTGTGAACTCTGTGAACTCCGCGGTTCAAGCAGTTCCCGGGCTCGCCGTCGCACGCAGCAACTTCACCGCCTCGAGCGCAATCGGGTCGAGCCCTTCCCCGCCGGCATCTGCATGCGCCATGACCGTCGCGCGCATTCCGGGCGTCCAGAAACTCTTCACGTGTTCCGCGGTAGCGACGGTTGGCTCATCACCCGGCAACGACCGGAGGTTGCGCGCAATTTCGTTGGCCATGCGCACGAGCTTCTCAACTTTCATCGGGTGTTCTCCCCTGCGGCGCCGGTGGCAACCGACCCGGCATGCACGAACTCCGCGCCGTGAAACGCCAGCGTGTTGTCGCGTCGCGCGATGGCCAGCAGGGTCATTCCATGCACGGTGGCGCGCTCGACCGCGAGTGACGTGGGTGCCGAGATGGCCACGATGGTGGACGCACCGTACACTGCCGCCTTCTCCACCATCTCGAAGGAACACCGACTGGTGATGAGCAGAAACCCGTCGTCGGGCTGGTGATTCGCCCGCACCAGTGCGCCGATCAGTTTGTCGAGGGCATTGTGTCGTCCAACGTCTTCGCGGAGGGCGACAATTTCGCCCGTTGCGGTGCTCCACGCGGCGGCGTGCACGGCGTGCGTGAGCCGATTCAGCGCCTGCTGCTGCTCGAGCGCATCCAGCGCGCGCCGGACCGCTGACAGCTCCACTGGGGCGCGCGTATGCGGTCGCACGGTGGCCATTGGCAGGGCGTCCAGCTGATCGATGCCACAGAGTCCGCACCCGGTGCGTCCCGCTGTGTTGCGGGCACGGATGCGCGGCTCAACGCCGGCGGCCAACGACACCAGGAGTTCGACGCCGTTGCGTTGCGCCCGCACGTGCACTCGGTCGATGTCGCTCGCGCGATCAATCACGCCTTCGGTGATGCTGAACCCATACGCGAAATCTTCCAGATCCTGCGGCGTCGTCATCATCACGGCATACGGTTGCACGCCGAACAGCACGTTGATCGCCATCTCCACCGGCACATCGCGCGACCCGTCGGCCGCATGGCGTCCGTCAAACCAGCACGTTCGCGTCGCGAGCGATATCGAACTTTCCCAGTCAGCGAGCGGCACCGGGCACCCCTCGCTCAATGCGGCGGAGGAATACTTCGCGCTTCAGCTCCTCCTGCTGCCACTCGGTAATGCCCGTGGTGCGCGACACCTGCACCGCCGTCACTTTGTACTCCGGACAGTTCGTGGCCCAGTCGGAATAGTCGGTCGTGACGACATTGGCGCCGGTGCGCGCGTGATGAAACGTGGTGTACACCACACCGGGCTGCATGCGCTCTGACACCACCGCGCGCAACGACGTCTCTCCCGACCGGCTCTGCAGCAGTACGCGGTCGCCCGTATTGATGCCGCGATTCTCCGCGTCGAACGGATGCACTTCCAGCACATCCTCGTCGTGCCATTCATTGTTGGGTGTGCGGGCGGTCTGCGCTCCCACATTGTACTGCGAGAGAATGCGTCCCGTCGTGAGCAGCAGCGGGAAACGCGCGCCGGTGCGTTCATCCGTTGGAATGAACTCGGTCAGCATGAAGCGTCCCTTGCCGCGCACAAACCGATCCACATGCATGACCGGCGTGCCATCCGGTGCCGCGGCATTACAGGGCCACTGCAGCGATCCCAGTTCGTCAATCCTGGCGTACGACACGCCCGCAAAACTCGGGGTGAGACGCGCAATCTCATCCATGATCTCGGATGGATGCGTGTAGTGCATGGGATAGCCGAGCGCGTCAGACAGACGCAGCGTCACTTCCCAGTCGGCCAGACCGGCCATGGGCGGCATGACCTTGCGCACACGACTGATCCGACGCTCGGCGTTGGTAAACGTGCCGTCCTTTTCCAGAAACGATGACCCAGGCAGGAAGACATGCGCGTACATCGACGTCTCGTTCAGGAACAGGTCGTGCACCACCACACACTCCATCGCCTTGAGACCGGACACCACGTGCTGCGTGTCAGGATCCGACTGCGCGATGTCCTCTCCCTGAATGTAGAGTCCCTTGAAACTGCCCGACACGGACTCGTCGAGCATATTGGGAATGCGCAGACCGGGTTCTTTCGACAACGGCACACCCCACAAGTGCTCAAACGTCTCGCGTGTGGCGTCATCGCTCACGTGGCGATAGCCGGAATACTCGTGCGGGAACGATCCCATATCGCACGCACCCTGCACGTTGTTCTGACCGCGCAGTGGGTTCACGCCCACGCCCTCGCGGCCGATGTTGCCGGTGGCCATGGCCAGGTTGGCCATGCCCATGACCATGGTGGATCCCTGACTGTGTTCGGTCACGCCAAGTCCGTAATAGATGGCCCCATTGCGCGCCGTGGCGAACAGGCGCGCCGCGGCGCGTACTTCTGCGGCAGGCACCCCGGTGCTCGCCTCCATCGATTCCGGTGAATTGAGATCCTGTGCGATGAAGCGCGCCCATGACTCGAACGCGTCCAGATCGCACCGCTCGCGCACATAGTCTTCCTTCACCAGTCCTTCGGTCACGATGACGTGCGCGATGGAGTTGATCAGCGCGACATTGGTACCCGGCAAGAGCGCGAGATGATGCGCCGCCTCCACGTGCGCGGAACGCACCAGGTCGATCCGACGTGGATCGGCCACGATCAGTTGCGCACCTTCGCGCAAT
>JBEBIR010000196.1:0-6681 GCA_040080315.1 Gemmatimonas sp. | reverse complement strand
AGGAAGTACTGAGTACTCAGTACTCAGTACTCAGTACTCAGTACTCAGTACTCAGTACTCAGTTACGACACGATCGTCAGCGTTCCCGCTGTCGCATCGTGCGCTACCGTGAACTCGAAGAGCCCAGACGTGCGCTCGCCTCCGGTCCATGAACCTGTCGACGCGAAGGTTGCGCCGTGATTGGGGCATCGGAAACTTGCTCCCGTGATGCCCACGGTCGTCCCAGCGTGCGGACAGATCAGGGAAAACGCGCGATAGGTCGTCGATGTCGAGTGTACGACGGCGATAGGGGTGCCCGTGCCATTCAGGCGCGCGATGCCGCCGATGGCCGCAAGTGCCGTGTAACTGGCGATCTGCACCGTCACATTTACGGCGCCTGGGCCGGTGGGCGATCCCGACAATCCGTCTCCACACGCCGACGCGACCAAGGCGCCCAAGGCCATGAGAGTGCTCTGGGCCAGGAACTCGCGGCGATCGAGAACCGTGAGTGTGCGATTCGACATGAGCACTACACCTTGACGACGGCGTTCGCCCACTTCATCGGCTCGGTGTCACTCTCGTACGCGATGTTGGCATCGACCACGACGTCGTTCCCGTCTCGGGTGATCGGGAGACGATCCATATTCCGCGTTGCCTTGCCGTTGATAAATGTGCCGTTCGGCTGATAGCGGGACTTATGCCGGGGACACTGAAATCCGTTCGCGCCCGGGAGCGCCCGGATCGCCGTGTTCTGATGCGGGCAGGAGAGCGCAAAGGCGAAGATCTCATCCTTGAACCGGCGCAGGATCACTTCATTGGCGGTATCGATGGACACGCTATCGGCGCTCGGAATGGGATAGCGCAAAGTTCCCTTGGTGTTGCCCTCGAGTGCGGACAGCGTCGACCACGGCGTCACCGCCGAGAATCCGGCGAGCGCGGCGGCCGCCCCGAGTGCGTCGAGCAGAAAGGCACGGCGGCCTGAGCATTCGCCACTGCACGGTGACGAACTCGGGAAATCAGACATAGTGGGGAAGCCAGTGTGAAGGATGACGACGATCGCGTCCCGCGTCAGCTATTGAGCAGAACGCCAAGCAGCACCGTGGAGAGCCACGACACGAAGCTGATGGCCGCGGAAGTCCGGACATCACGCCACTCCCGCTTGGGGAACACCACCGGCATCTCGGTGGTGTGGATTGGCATGTTGGCCAGCGGATGCAGGACCGCACGTTCCGCCCGCTGCATCCGCAATCCGTTCGCCAGCAGCACAATGACGAACCCCATCTTGGTCCAGTACACCTTGGACACCGAAAACGTTGCCACGTCCGAAAGAAACAACGCCGCACCGCTGGCAAAAGTCACCGCGAGCGCGCCGATGATCACGGAGTGCATCGTGGCGAGGTCGGCGACCACGGCGCGAACGGCTTCTGCGGTACCAGGCGCGGCACGCAGGATCGCGCGATCCGCACCAACCGCCATGCCGCCGCCCACGAACATGGCCAGCACGTGCACTGCGATCACCGTGGTAGAGATCGTGGTGTTATTCGCGTACAGGTCAGCCCATGGCTGGACGAAGGCGGCCAGCGACTCGAACATGGTAGAGAGGAAAGAGGTCAATTGCCGATCAGCATGATCAACCAACTGATGGTGGAAACGCCCATTGAGGCGAGGGCCACGTTCCGGTGCTGCGTGCGCTTGCCTCCGGACTCTTCGGCATCCTCCGCGAGGCGCGTCCCGGTATACGCAAAGCCGGCGCCGGCGGTGGTGAACAGGACGCTATGCAGGATACGGCGCGTCCGGCCGGCAGGATTGCTGCGCCCCTCCCACAGGTTGACGGCCCCAGTGAGCGTATTGGCACCGAACAGGATGGCGGTGCCTGTGGCGGCCGGACCGTGGATGGTGCGCGCCCAACCAGGCGCGGCTGAACCTTTCTGCATGACTTGATCCCCCGAGAAATAGGACGCCGCGAACAGCGGCAGCATTCCCCAGGAGAGCCGTCGGTGCCACGTGAGTCGCAGATTGTAGCCATTCGAAAAGGCCACCGCCTTCGCCCGAGGCTTACGCACGGTGTCAGGTTGAAATGTCAGGCGTGGCGGCGCCTGTAGGGCAGAATCAGCGCCCGCCGCCGACCCGGCCGAGACAGGTACGCGGTCAGCCGAGATGGCATTGAGCGACAACAGCACTGAACAGGCAACATTGGCCAGCGGTATCATACGACAGCCTCCGAGAGGGAGCAGCAAAAAAACGGGTTGGGTCCTTGCGGGCCGCGTGCGCGTGCAACGCGAAGTCTATTGGGTCGAAGTGAACGGTGCATGAATTCGTGCAACACGCCATGTCCGTCAATCCCCATGTGATCATCCCGCGTTGGCGAACCGGCGCCCAACCTGCGGGGCATGCAGATCGGCGTCTGACAGCGGCGCTGAGGTCCATGGTTGAAGGCCAGGGTCGGCAGGCACAGCCACACCGGTTGGCGATGGACCGCCACCGGGTGAGATTGTACAGATATATGACTGACTCTGTCTGTTCCGTTGTGACAATGCGCACGCGAGCGATCCTGCTGGCCGCGGTTCTACTGCTGGTGTCTGCACCAACTGGCGTCCGCGCGCAGCCTGTCGTGCATTGTGATGACAACCAACGGGTGCTGAGCATCCGATTTTCCGGCAGTCCGCTGTTTGACGCCGCATCGCTGGCCGGCGCAATCGCCACGCCGTCACCCGGGGTGCTGCAACGGCTCCATCTGCGTTCGCGCTCCTGCAGCGATTCGCTGACGTTGCAACTGGATGCGCTGCGCATTGCCGTCTTGCATCGACAGGCGGGTTGGCTGCACGCGTCGGTCGCGGCACGCACTGCCGTATCGTCCAGCGGCGTTCGCATTCTTTTCGAGATCTCGCCGGGGGTCGCAGCGATTCTCGATTCCATGCGCATCGACGGTCTGCCCGATGTCACTGCCGGTGGTCGCGCGTTTGACCGCTCGCTGCGCGCGCTGCAAGGTCAGCGTTATGACCGCATACGCCTCGACACGACCATTACCGCGGTGGTCGCGCGCTTGCGTGACGCCGGATATCTCCGCGCGGGACGACCAACGATCGATCCACGCATTGACAGCGCGACGTCGCGTGTGCAGGTGGGGCTCACGTTTGTGCCCGGTCGGTTGGTGTCAGTCCGCGCGGTCACCGTCGATATTCAGGGGATCGGCGAAACGCCGCCCACCATCGACTCCAGCGACGTGCGGCGATTGACCGCGCTGCGCGCGGGCAATCTCTATCGCACCTCGGACATCCTGGGCGCGCAGCGCGATCTCTATCGGTCCGACGTCTTTCGCCTCGTGCTCATCGATACGGCCACGCCGCCGGCGTCGGCGATGGCGGGTGACTCGCTTATCGATCTGCACATTTCGGTCGCCGAGGCGCGCACGCGCAATGCTCGCGTGGGCGTGGGCTGGGCAACACTGGAGTGCTTGCGTACGCAAGCGCGGTTCGTGGATCGACGGTTCCTCGGGATCGGTCGACGCGTGGAACTCAACGTGCGGGCGTCGCGAATCGGTGTGGGCGCGCCCGCCGACTTCGCGCCTGGACTCTGCTCGCCCGCGCTCAAGGCCGATACGCAGTTCACCGTGCTGAATCACTATCTGGGCGCGACGGTGGCCAGTACGCGTCTGTTCGGTTCGCCGCTTTCGCCGGTGACAACGCTCTACACCGAGCGGCGCAGTGAGCCGTACGTGTACATGCGCGAAATCAGCATCGGGGCGTTGACCGAACTGTCGCGTCAGTTTACCACGCGGACGTCGGGCACTGCCGGCCTGCAGTATGAAAACGGACGGACCAAGATCGATCCGGCCGAGTCGTGTTCTCGCTTCGGCCAGTGTCGGAAGGAAGAGTACGATCAGGCGCTGTTTGGTCGTGGCGTCGGCATTCTCAGTGCCACGCTCACACACGACCGGAGCAACAGCACGATCGACCCGACTCGCGGCTATCGCTTGCGTGGCGAGGCGCGACTGGGGCAGACGTTTGCCAGGGTGGACTCATCACTGCGCTTTTATCGCACGTCGGGCGAGGTGGCCGGGTACGCGCGCGTATTTGGCGGGGTCATCGCCACGCGTCTGCAGCTGGCGAGAGCCTTTGCACCGGGTGCGCAGTTGGTTGATGGATCGCCGCTCATCCCGCAGCAGGAGCGGTTGTTCGCCGGTGGACAGGGAACGGTGCGCGGCTTTCAGCAGAACCTGCTGGGACCTCTGGTGTATGTGGTGTCCGATATCGTTCCCGATACCGTCAACGGCGTCACGATCGTGCGCACGAATGACGGCGCGGGATACGATCGCCCCGTGCCCCGAGGGGGAACTGCGTTGCTCGTCGCGAATCTCGAGTACCGACGCGGCTTTCGCTGGTTAGCCGAACAGCTCCAATTCGCGGCCTTTGTCGACGCGGGCAACGTGTGGGAAGGCGTGTCGGAACCATTCCGGACAGCCAACTTGCGCATCACGCCAGGCCTTGGCCTACGCTTGCTCACCGCGCTGGGTCCGTTCCGCGTGGACGTCGGGTATCAGCCCTACGCACCGCGTAAAGGTCGGGCGTTGTTTCTCAGCAAGGGCGCGAACGGAGTCGCCGGCACGATTCTCTGCGCCAGCCCCGGGAATACCGTGTCGGCCGATCCGCTGAACCCTGGAGACATTTTCGACTGCCCGGCCACGTACGAGCCACCGAGCGGACGCGGCGTCTTGTCGCGACTCGTGTTTCACTTCGGACTCGGCCAGGCGTTCTGATGTCGGCCAGACAACGACGATACTGGTGGGCGGTGGGCCTGGTCGGTGCGCTGCTGGCGGGCGTGTCGATCACGTTGTTCTGGGCGACGGACACGCTCAGCGGTCGTCGCTGGGTGCTGGCGCGACTCGTCACCACCATCGATGGCGCGTTCGGCGGACGCGGGCATCTTCGGGTGGGCGTCCTGCGAGACATCAGCTGGTCCGGGCGCATTCGCGCCGACAGTGTGTCGATCGTGGACTCCGCGGGCGTTCCCGTTATTCATGTCGCCCATCTGGATGGTGTGCTGAACCTGGCGGCATTGATGGACAAGCGCGTGCACCTGCGCGCGCTGAATGTCGAGGGACTGCGCGTTGATCTGAACAAGGACTTCACCGGTCCGTGGAACTTCGCGTACATCATTTCCGGACCGAAGTCCACGAAGCCTGCGGGGCCACCGGGCTTCGGTGATGACATTCGCGTGGATACGCTGCGCGTTTCCGCCGGCATGGTGACCACCATCGGACCGTGGGCACCCAACGCGATGTTCACGGGTGCCACGCGCGACAGTGTCATCGCGGTTCGCGATAGCCTGCACGATATCACCCGCACGCCGAACGGCTTGTTGGAGCGTCGCCGAATTTCGATCGAACGTTTGGTGGCACACGACGGCATCATCATGCAGCCCAGCCATGCCCCGTCGAGTCTGGATATCGACTCGCTGCGCGGTACGGTCTCCGATCCGCCGGTGCGCATCACGTCGGCGGACGGCAAGCTGTGGTGGACTCCGGACTCCCTGCGACTCGACATGCCACGCCTGACACTGCCCGCGTCGAGTGGCAGTGCGGCGGGACGCGTGTGGTGGCACCAGCCGGGCGCCGTGCGATTCGATGTGAATATCAAGACGCAGGCGAGTCTGTCCGATTTGACGTGGATCTGGGATGTGCTGCCCACCGTGGGCGGCGGTACCGCCAATGTGCGCATGCGAACACTGGCCAGTGCCGATGACGCCGAGTACGCGCTGTCAGCGCTTGATGTCGCGTCGATGAATTCGCGCATCAGCGGAGGGCTCACGGTCATTGTTCGGCCGGCCGACATCCTGATGCAGCAGGTCGACCTGACGTTCGCGCCCATCGGCAGCGACTTGTTGCGACGCCTGAGCTATGGTGCCGTGCCCGACGCCGTGAAGGGTTCGCTGGCCGGACGACTGGTCGCCGCGACTGGCGGTCCGCTCAAGCACTTCGTGATTGATCGATTGGACGCGCGCTTTACCGATGCGACGATAGCGGGCGCGCCGTCGTCCTTGCGCGCGTCCGGCATCGTCACCATGGGCATTGCCCCCGCCGCGCGCGATGTGCAGGTGCAGGCGTTCAGTGTCGATCTGCGGAGCGCGCGCGCGCTGTCGCCGACCATGCCGGCGATCGACGGCATCCTTGCGGGCAGTGGGCGCGTGGTGGCGGCAGACTTGAACAGCGCCGATGTGAAGGGGATGGACGTCACCTGGATCGACGCGGCCCAGAATGTGTCGCGCGTGACGGGCGACGCAAAGATCGGCTATGGACTCGCCGTCCCGTCCTTCAATCTGGCGTTGGTGCTCGATCCGCTCTCCATGCGCGCGCTGGCCCGAGTCGACACCACCATCAAGATCGCGAGTGTTCTGGCGGGACGCATTGTCGCCACCGGCACCCTTGACTCGCTGCTGTGGGAGGCGCGGCTGGCCACCGACAGCACCAGCCACGTGACGCTCGAAGGGACAGCCTCCATCAAACCCGACGTGTGGCGTGTGGCGGCCGCAGGGCTCGTGCAGGCGTTCGATGCGCATCGCTGGACGGCGCGTGATGATATGCCCGTGACCGCACTCACCGGCACTCTGGCCGTGACGGCGTCCGGCCGTCGCGACTCATCGTCGACGCGTCTGGATGATGCGAAGGGCGACCTGGTGTTGCGACAGTTGGAAGCGGAACGTCGA
>JBEBIR010000195.1:0-6681 GCA_040080315.1 Gemmatimonas sp. | reverse complement strand
ACGAGTCCCGCACCCAACTTGGCCGCCACGCGGGGCGAGAGATCACGACCGTGCGACGTCGCACTGAACAGCGCGTAGCCATACTCACCACCCGAGAGGCGCTGCGCAACCGTCGCGGCCAATGCCTCCGGGTTGTACATCGCGAACGCCGCATGCTCCAACACGAGCACACTGTCGGCGCCGTGCTGTGCGAGTGCTGCGGCTTTCGCGCCAATGCCCGGCGCGCCGGCGAGCACCGCGTGCACCGAGCCGCCGCCCGACTGATCGGCCAGTGCACGCGCCGCGGTCACTGCTTCGAGCGCGACCTTGCGCAACTCACCACCGCGCACTTCTGCGACCACAAGAACGTTGGCCATCTCAGAGTACCTTCGCTTCAGTCTGGAGGAGTCGGACCAGTTCGGGCACGGCTGCTGAACTGTCACCCAGTATGCGACCGGCGGCGCGTTCCGGCGGCAGCGACATCTTCGCGACGGTCACCCGCGCTTCACCGAATTGTGCAGGCTTCATGTCGAGCGGCTTCTTCTTGGCCGCCATGATGCCCTTGAGCGATGGCAGGCGTTCCTTGTTGAGACCATCGTCGACCGTGAGCAGTGCCGGCAACGGAAACTCCACCGATTCAGATCCACCCTCAAGCACGCGCTCGGCGCGACCGGTAGTTCCCGCAATCTCGAGGCGATACACATTGGTCACGCACGGAATGTCGAGCAGTTCGGCGATCATGGGGCCCGTCATCTGATTCATCGAGTCGATCGCAATACGACCGCACAGAATCAGGTCGTACCCGCCGTCCTTGAGCTCGGTCGCGAGTGCGCGGGCAACGGCGAGTCCGTCGGCCGGTGCGCGGTCGGTCTGCAGCAACACGCCGCGATCGGCACCCATCGCCAGCGCTTTGCGAATCTGTTCTTGCGCGGCGTCGGTGCCGAGTGTGATGACCACCACCTCACCGACGTTCCCGTTCTTTTCCTTCAGCTGCAGACCCGCTTCGATGGCCCACAGATCGAAATCGTTCACGTCGTACTTGAGTCCCGTTTCATCGACACGGGATCCGTCGGCGGTGATGGCGAACTTCACTTCCATCACCGGGACGCGCTTGATGCACACGGCGATTTTCACCGCGGTCGCTCCGGCTTGAGTGTCAGGTGTATGTCGCGGGCCGCCCTGTCGCCCGCAGGCGGACCGGGCAGCTCAGAGGGAAGCTACGGAGGAGGGCGGCGGACGCGCAATGCGACGGGAACGTCATGTTTTCGGGTGGGGCAATTCCGCTATTTGAATGCGGAAAGTCCGGTGATGGCCTGCCCCAAAATCAGCGAGTGCACGTCATGCGTCCCCTCGTACGTGTAGACACTCTCGAGGTTGGCCATGTGCCGCAACGCACCGTACTCGGCCAGAATGCCATTGGCGCCAAGCAGGCGGCGAGTTTCGCGCGCGATGTCGGTGGCAATACTGACGTTATTGCGCTTGGCCAGCGACACCTGCGTGGGGGTGAAGTTACCGGCGTCCTTCATACGTCCCAAATGCAGCGCGACCAACTGCCCCTTCACGATTTCGGTCAGCATGTCGGCCAGCCGCACCTGCTGAATCTGGAACCCGCCGATGGGCCGATCGAACATCACCCGATTCTTCGCGTACGAGACCGCCTCCTCAAAGCACGCGAGGGCCGCGCCGAGCACGCCCCAGGAAATGCCATAGCGCGCTTGCGTGAGGCACATCAGCGGACTCTTGAGTCCCTTGCTTTCCGGCAGGATCGCATCGGCCGACACGTGCACGTCCACCAACACCAACTCCGACGTGTCGCTCGCGCGCAGTGACAGTTTGCCTTTCTGGTCGCGGGCCGTGAAACCAGGCGTCTTGGTGTCGACCACAAAGCCGCGGATGCTGGTGTCTTCGGTGCTGTCACCGGTCTTGGCCCAGATGATCGACACATCGGCCATCGAACCGTTGGTGATCCACATTTTTGCGCCGTTGAGAATCCAACTGCCATCGGCCTGTTGGCGCGCGCGCGTGATCATGCCTGACGGATTGGATCCGAAGTCCGGCTCGGTGAGTCCGAAGCACCCGATCAACTCACCCTTGGCGAGCTTGGGCAGATAGTGACGCTTCTGCGCCTCTGAGCCAAAGGCAAAGATCGGATACATGACGAGTGCGCCTTGCACCGACGCGAACGAGCGAATGCCCGAGTCACCGCGCTCGAGTTCCTGCATGATGAGGCCATACGCCACGCTCGAGAGTCCGGCACAGCCGTATTCTTCCGGGAGATTCGCGCCGAGCACGCCGAGTTCAGCGAGTTCGGGGATGAGTTCCTTGGGGAATCGGCCCTGGACGTAACAGTCGCCAATGATCGGTCGGATTTTTTCGTCCACGAACGCGCGAATCGTGTCGCGAATGGCGCGTTCTTCTTCCGTGAGCGCCGCATCGATATTGAACAGGTCAGCCGCGTGGGCGGACAGATCGACCGAGGGGAGGGCGGACGGGATGGAGTCGAGCGAAGCGTGGGCCATGACGACAAACCTGGCGAGTGGAGGGAGCAACCAGCGGCGGCGTGAAAACTAGCCTTGGGACGAACCGAGATCTACACCACAATTTCGCTTGCAGAGGGGCCGTAAAGCATCGATACTTGATAGAGTCGCGGCCGATGGGACGATTCCGGATCAACCGGGAGGTGGTGTATGCGCGTATCTGTGCAATTCGCTGTTGGGAGCGCCCTTGCGATCGGGACTTTCATCGGCTGCGCGGGTGGCGAGTCACCGACCCCCACCGCGGCGCGCGCGGCCGTCTCCATGTCCGTGGCGGAGGCCGGAGCGGTTGTCGCACGCGGACAATCTCGTTCGACGACGATCGCGATCGCGCGTCCGCCGGGGGCGGGCGGCGTGGTGATCCTGTCGGCAGACAGTGTGCCCACTGGCGTGACGGTAACGTTTCTGCCAAAGCGTCTCGAGGCGCATGAGACGTCCAGCACCGCAACGATGTTGGTCGACATCGCCGCAGCGCCAGGCGACATCGCGATCACATTCCGCGCCACCGATGCTGAGCAGGTGAGCGCCACGTCGGCATTCGTGCTGTCGATCCTCCCGCCAACGATTGCGCTCACGCAAGACGGCGGCGCCATCACGGCCGTGCGCGGCGGACTGACTGTAAATGCGTTCCTGAGGCTCGTGCGATATAGCGGTGCAAATGGCCCCGTGACATTTCGCGTCGATTCGGCCCCGCCGGGTGTCGTCGCCACATTTGCTCAGGGGACCAGCGGTGTGGTCTCGATTGCGGCCAGTGCGAGTGCGGCGTTGGGCTCGATGTCCGTGAAAGTTCGCGCATCGATGCCCGGCGTGCCCGACGTCGTGTTCACGCTTCCATTTTCGGTGATCTCGGCAGACGCGAGTGGTTTCGAGGTTTCCGCCCCAACGTCGACGCTCACGGTCGAGGCAGGAAAGAGCGCCACGATACCGGTCTCGCTTCAACGCCTGGGTGACTTTCAAGGCGCGGTTTCGCTCGTGCAGGATAGCGCGTACGGCGGCCTGCGAGTGACGGAGACCGTGATCGCCTCAAACGCGTCGACGACGGCGCTGCGGATTTCGAGCGCGTTGGAGGTACTCAGCGGCGAGTATATCGTTCGCGTTCGCGGAAGCGCGTCGGGCATGCCCGATCGGGCGTTCTCCGTGCGCGTGATTGTGACGCCCGGATTCTCCGTGGCCGTTTCGCCGTATGATCTGCCGCGTGGCGGCGTCTCTTCGAGAGCCCTGACCATTGTTCGTTCGGCGGGATTCACGGGCGCCGTGACGCTAAGCGTGGAGAGTATGCCGAAGTACCTCACGGCGACGTTCAATCCCAACACCACGACCGGGACCATCGTCGGCATGGTGTTGGAGGCGTCGCAGACCGCGCCCGCTGGCGCTGTGGAGTTCGATATCATCGCGTCGGCTGCTGGCTACCCAGACCAGCGCACGACGGTTCGGGTGGTCATTCCGCCCTGATTCGGGCGATCTTGACCGTACACACGGCTACCTGAGCCTGTCGCACTCTCGGAAAACAGACATCCGCGGAAACGCGCGGAAGAGATGCTGAGATTCGATCGCGCGCCGAAAAGTTCCCAGTTGGTGAGCCACAGTGATCGTTCGCGTTTGGGATCAGGGGTGACTACGATTCAGTAGTGCCGATGCTGCCGCAATGGCGACAGGATCATGTCCAATGCCCGATTGACTACGAGGTTGTGATGCGCCGATTGTTCATGTCTGTGGCTGCCGTATTGCTGACGGCCGCCTGCAGTGGTGGCGATGGTACCACGCCGCCAACCGGTACGCCGGGGATTACCCTTACCGCCAGCGCAAGCTCGGGCACGATCGCCCGTGGCGCGTCGTCTACGACCACGCTCACCTTGACTCGTGTGGACGGATATTCCGGTGCGGTGGCGTTGACCGCCGAGGGAGCGCCGACGGGTGTCAGTGTCGTTTTCGCGCCGCCATCGCTGAGTGGGACCACGTTGGCGAGCACTGCAACCATCAGTGTCGCTTCGACGGCCGCCGCGGGACCCGTGTCGCTGACATTTCGCGCAGCGGGCACCGGAGTGACTGACAAGACCGTGGTGTATGTGCTGACCGTACCCGCTCCGGCAATTACTGTAGTCGTCGGCACCCCCACGGTCACAGCGGCTCAGGGCACGAGCGCGACGGCGCCCGTCACGATCACCCGCACCAACGGTGCGACAGGCACGGTGACGCTCACCGCCGAAGGGTTGCCAGCAAATGTCACGGCGAGCTTTTCGCCAAATCCGATCGGGACCGCCGACGCTACCAGCACGCTGACGCTTGTGGTCGGCGCTGGGGCGACCGTCGCATCGTCAACGATTACGGTGCGCGCAGCGTCAACCGGACTCACCGATCAGACGACGACATTCTCGCTCGCGGTAACGAGCGCAGCCACTCCGGCGTACGCGTTGTCGTCTGCGCCAGCGGCGCTCGCGCTTGTGGCGGGGCAGTCAGGGTCGACGACGCTGACCATTACGAAGACCGGCGGCTTCGCGGGGAACATCGCCTTGTCGCTTGAGGGCGCACCGGCCGGCATGACCGGCACGTTTACGCCAAATCCTGCGACGAGCACGACGTCGACATTCAACATCAACACCACGCTGGCGACGGCTCCTGGCACGCACAATGTCACAGTGCGCGGAACGACTGCCGGTCTCACCGATCGCACGATCGTCGTGGCCGTCACCGTGACTGCGGTCGCCGGCATCACGGTCAACCTCGCACCGGCCGCACTCAGTATTGCGCAAGGTGCCAACGCACAAACCGCGGTGACACTGGCGCGCGTTGGTGGCCTGACGGGCGACCTCACGATGACGGCCACGGGAATGCCGGCCGGAATGACCGTTGGCTTCACGCCAACCGTCGTTGCCGCCTCGTCATCGTCACTCGCGGTAACGGTTGGTGGTGCCGTCAACGCCGGCAGTTATCCACTCACGGTCACTGCAACGGGTGCCGGCGCGGTGGTTGGCACCGCAACGCTGACTGTCACCGTGACTACACCGTCGGGGTTCACGATGGCCGCCACGGGCGTATCGATCGCGCAGGGTGCGCTAGGCACGAGCGCCCTCACGATCACGCGTATTGGCGGCTTCTCCAATAACGTCGACCTTATTGCCTCGAATGTTCCGGCGAATGTATCGGTCGCGTTCAATCCAGCGTCCGTCGCGGGAACATCCAGCACGATCACATTCACCGTCGGAGCGGGCGCGGTGGCAGGCGGCTACACGGTCACGATTAGCGGCACGGCGACTGGCGCGGCCAATCAGTCGACCACCGTCGCACTGACGATCACGTCGGCTGCCGGCGGCACGGTCGCGTGGCAGTTCTGTGATCCGGCTCGCGTGCCGCTGTGGCTGGCGTATCGCAATGGGACATCGGGCGCATGGACGCGCGTTACACCCAGCGGCAACAACACGTTCTCATTCAACGTGTCCGGTGCAGTTGCCGGTGTTGCCTATGTGCAGAATCAGTCTGGCGGCGGTACGCAGGGAACGATATTCCTGAATACGGCGGCGGAGCTGAACAGTATCGCGGCCAGCGAATGTGCGACGAATACCGTCACGAAGTCGGTGAACGGATCGATCACCGGCCTCGCGTTGCTTCAGAACGGCTACGCCTACATGGGCGGCGGTACCGGTCAGGTCGCGGGACCGTCCACGGCTTTCACCTTTACGGCCGTCGCGGATCGATTGACGGACATGATGGCGTTCCGCACCACGACGGTCGCCTCACCGTTCTCGATTACCGCCGATCGCGGTATGCTGCGACGGAATGTGAACTATCCGGCGGCCGGCACCGCACCAGCGGCCGATTTCACCGGCGCGGAATCATTTGCCTTGGCCACTGCCACCGTGACGCTGGCCAATGCGGGCGCGGACAACACGTCCTTCATTACCATATTCCAGACCAGCAATGGTATGGTGGGGACTTTGTTCATCCCCGCTCTCTCGGCCGGCTCAGGAGCGCTGGGGGTGCCCAGTTCCCGCACGCAGGCGGGAGACTTCCACCAGTTCATCGCGTCAGCGTCGACGGCCGATCTCAGCGCGTTTCGCTCTGTCTTCCAGTACAACCGGGATCTCGCCAATCGCACGCTGACGTTTGGTTCAGCGCTTAACGTGCCGACGCTCACAACGTCGGCGACGGCACCATATGCCCGACTCAAAGT
>JBEBIR010000194.1:0-6754 GCA_040080315.1 Gemmatimonas sp. | reverse complement strand
GTTCAAGCCCGACGCGGAAATTTTTTCGGAGACAACCCGCTACGAGTGGGCCACACTGGCCAGTCGCCTGCGGGAGTTGTCGTTCCTCAACAAGGGCATCCAGATCACGTTGCGCGACGAGCGCGTGGGTGAGCAGCGTGAAGAAGTGTTCTTCGCGCGCGGCGGATTGCGCGAGTTCGTCGCGTTCCTGAACAGTCACAAGAAGGCGCTGCATCAGGACGTCGTCTATATCGATACGGACAAGGACGACATCGGCATCGAGATGGCGCTGCAGTACAACGACAGCTACGCCGACACGGTGTTTTCGTTCGTCAATAACATCAACACCCACGAAGGCGGCACGCACCTGACCGGCTTCAAGAGCGCGTTGACGTTGGTCATCAACAAGTACATCGAGAAGTCCACCAACCTGTCCAAGAAAGACAAGGAAGTCCGGCTCTCGGGCGACGATGTGCGCGAAGGCCTCACGGCCGTGCTGTCGGTGAAAGTGCGCGAGCCGCAGTTCGAGGGACAGACCAAGACCAAGCTGGGCAACTCGGAAGTCGAGGGTGCGGTGCGCAGCGTGATGAACGAGCTGCTCACGCAGTATCTCGACGAGCATCCGAAGACCGCCAACACGATCATCGACAAGGCGATGTCGGCGCAGCGCGCACGCGAAGCAGCACGAAAGGCCCGCGACCTGACACGCAAGAAGTCGGCGCTCGACGTGGCCAATCTGCCCGGCAAGCTGGCCGACTGCTCACTCTCCGACCCGGCCCTCTGCGAGATCTATCTCGTCGAAGGCGACTCGGCCGGCGGTTCGGCCAAGCAGGGGCGCAAGCGTGACTTCCAGGCGATTCTGCCGCTGCGCGGCAAGATCATCAACGTGGAGAAGGCGCGCATCGACAAAGTGCTGTCGAATGAGGAAATCCGGACGATCATCACGGCCATTGGCGCCGGTATCCGCGAAGACTTCGACCTGCAAAAGGCGCGCTATCACAAGATCATCATCATGACCGACGCCGACGTCGACGGCGCGCATATTCGGACGCTGCTGCTCACGTTCTTCTTCCGTCAGATGCCCGAGCTCATCAACGCGGGCTTCATGTACATCGCGCAGCCGCCGCTGTATCGGGTCGCCAAGGGCAAGGACGAGTTCTACGCGTACACCGAAAAGGAGCGCGACGCCTACGCCGAGCGCCTGGGCGGCGAAGGCAAGAGCAACATCAACATCCAGCGCTACAAGGGTCTGGGTGAAATGAATCCCGACCAGCTCTGGAAGACGACGATGGACCCGGAAACGCGCACGATGTTTCGCGTGACGATGGACGACGCTGTGCTGGCCGACCAGACGTTCCAGACGCTGATGGGCGATGAGGTCGAGCCGCGCCGACTGTTTATCGAAGCGAACGCGCGCTTCGTCAGCAATCTGGACATTTAAGTACTGAGTACTAAGTACTCAGTACTTAGTACTCTGTTCTACGGCGTTTGCTTTTCGCCCTTCGCTTCTCTTGAGAGCTGCATCGCGAAGTTCACGGCGACGACAATTAGCGCTGCGAACAGGAACGTGAACGCGAAGTAGCTCACCATGGAACTGGTCGGATCCATGCCGCCGTCCGCACTGGGGCTGGCGGCCATCATCAGCACGGCGTACAGGCCAAGCAACGGCAGTACCGCAGCGGCGGCCGCAAGGCTGAAGAGACGGGCCGTCTTCGGTGCGAGCATAGGTGTCACCAGGGTCGATGATGCAGGTGAAAAGAGAGCGAGCGGGGAAGATATTCGGCTAGCGTCGCATGGGGGAGTGCATGGGCGTCCCCCGACTCATTCTTCCCACAGTTCGACGCCCGCTTCCGTGACCCGATGCGAGATGAGGGGGAGCGGCGGCTCGGCCTCGTCGGCAATTCGGATGGCCTCCCGCAGCACGGCGAGACCCTGCTCCATCCCCTCAGCGTCCCGGGCAAAGACGGTGCCCAGTGGCTCGCCCGCGCGCACGATATCACCCGGGCGCGCCGTGATGACGAATCCGACGCTGTGATCCACAACGTCCTCAACCTTGCTACGGCCACCGCCCAACAACGTCACGCCGCGGCCGATCGTGCGCGGCTCAACCTGCGCCACCACTCCATCGCGGGCCGCCATGAACAGCTCGCACTCGGCGGCCTGCGGTAGTAGACCCGGATCGTCAACCACGCGCGGGTCACCACCCTGCGCCTCAATGATCTGCTGGAATTTGCGCGCCGCCTTGCCACTGGAAATCGCGACTTCCATGCGACGACGCGCGTCATCACGATCGGTCGTCACGCCGGCCAGCAAGAGCATTTCGGCCCCCAACGCGTAGGTGATCTTCATGAGTTCAGGGGGGCCCTCTCCGCGAAGCGCCATGATCGACTCTTCCACCTCAAGCGCGTTGCCGCACGCGCGGCCCAACGGCCGATCCATCGCGGTCAGCAGTGCGATCACCGGGCATCCATGGTCGGCGCCAAGGTCGATCATCGTCTTCGCCAACGCGAGACCACGCTCGAGATCGGGGAGGAATGCACCCGAACCGCGTTTCACATCCAGCACCAGACCGGTCAGACCTTCCGCCAGCTTCTTGGACATGATACTGGCGCTGATCAACGGAATGCTCTCCACAGTCGCGGTCGCGTCCCGCAAGGCATACAGCCGTCGATCGGCGGGAGCAATCTCGCGCGTCTGCCCGATCAGTGCGCACCCGAGTGTTTCCAGCAGTCGCGTCGCCTCGGCCAGTGACAAGTCCGTGCGAAATCCGGGGATCGATTCGAGCTTGTCCAGCGTACCACCGGTGTGACCCAATCCTCGACCCGACATCATCGGCACCGCAGCACCGAGACACGCGACGAGCGGCGCGAGCACCAGCGACACCTTGTCGCCCACGCCACCGGTGGAATGTTTGTCAACACGCGGCACCGCGAGGTGCGTGAGGTCGAGCGAGCCGCCGCTCTGCAGCATCGCAGTCGTCAGTGCGCCGATCTCATCGCGATCGAGTCCCTGAAAATAGATCGCCATCGTCAGGGCGGACATCTGATAGTCCGGCACCTTTCCGTCGGCGTAGTCCTGCATGAGCGTGCGCCATTCGGCGGGGGTAATTCGACCCCCGTCGCGCTTCCGTTCGATCAGCGCGCGTGCGAGCATAGTGTATGCATGATGTAGCCAACCTATCACCCGCGACCGCCGTGCGCACGACTGCCGTGGAAGACACTCGACATTCCCGATTTCGGATTCCTGCGCCTGCCCGCGTAGCCTTGCTGTTGCTGTTCAGCGCCTGCGCGCTGCAGGCGCAGTCGCCCGCCGAACTGGTTGACGCCGGCGACCGCGAAAGCGCCGCGCGACACCCGGCGCGCGCACTGCCACTCTTCGAGCGTGCACTGCAGGGCGACCCGCACCACTACGCCGCACTCTGGAAGGCGTCGCGTGAACTGGTCGACCTTGGCGAGGTCGAGAAGAACCCGGAAGCGAGAACCGCGCTGTATGCGCGCGCCACCGACTACGCCAAACGGGCCATCGCGGTCAATCCAAACGACGCCGAGGGACACTTTCACATGTCTCGGGCTATCGGCCGCACGGCATTGGCGGTGGGGCCGCGTGAACGCGTGAAGTACGGCGTTGCAGTCCGCACCGAAGCGATGCGTGCCCTGGAACTCGCTCCGCGACACCCAGGCGCGTTGCATGTCATGGGCGTGTGGAACGCCGAGATCATGCGCTTGAACGGCTTCACGCGAATGGTCGCGAAGACGTTTCTGGGAGGAAAGATTTTCGATACGGCGAGTTGGGCGGAAGCGACCCGCTACATGGAGCTCTCGGTCGCCGTCGAGCCCAACCGATTGGTGCATCGTCTCGATTTGGCGCGCGTCTATCGCGACAGCGGACGGAAAGCCGACGCGCGCACTGCCTACGCGGCCGCGATTGCGCTACCGCTGGCAGACGCCAACGACGATATGTACAAGCGGGATGCGGAGCGCGAACTGGCGGCGGTGAAATAGAGACGGGAGACGGTGGAACAACAGAGGAGAGACGGAAGACAGGCGACTTAAGACCAAGACCAGTACAAATGGCGTCTGAGTCTACTGTCTCCAGTCCCCCGTCTCCTCGTCTGTTGTGCCACGATCGCGAAAGGCGCCTCTCACGACGGGCACCAACTACAGTTTTCCCAACGCCTCTCTGCCCCGCACCGCCATCCGCCGTGCGGCGCGCTCGCCGTTGTCCACCGCATCCTCGAGCACATCACTGCCTCGCAGGTACGCGCGTCGTGCTTCGCGACGCAGTCGCTTGCGGGTTTCGTCGCCGCTGGCGGGTGCCAACAGCAAGGCCGCACCGGCTCCAACCAACGCACCGATCAGCAGGCCAAGTCCAAACCCCTGCGCCCGACCGCCATTGTCGTATTTGGTCTCGAACATATGTCCTCCCATCAAAGAAGTTCGCAGTAAGTTAGTGCGCATGACTGCCGCACCGCCCTCTGCCGTGAAGCGGGCCGCCGAATTGCGAGAGCTCCTCGGACGCGCCCAATACGAATATTACGTGCTCGATCGCCCTGCGCTATCTGACACGGAATACGACCGCTTGTTCCGGGAATTGCAGGCGCTGGAAGCCGCGAATCCGGACCTTCGTACGCCAGATTCGCCCACGCAGCGCGTCGGTGCCCCGATCCAGTCCGGATTCACGTCGCACCGACACCTCGTGCGCATGTTGTCGCTGGACAATGCGATGGATGACAGCGAATTGCAGGACTTCGAGCAGTCGATTGTCCGCGTGGTTGGCGAGGACGTCCACAAGCAGGGCTACACGGCCGAGCTCAAGATCGACGGTGCCGCCATTGCGCTTACGTATGAGCACGGCGTCTTGGTGACTGGCGTCACACGTGGTGACGGCACCAACGGCGAGGATGTGACCGTCAACATCCGCACGGTCAAGTCGATTCCCTTGCGCTTGCGCGGAAAGAATCACCCGCCGTTGATGGAAATTCGGGGCGAGTTGTACCTGCCGTTCGCCGGATTTGAAAAGATGAACGAGGCGCGTGTGGCCGCCGGAGAACCCGTTTTCGTCAATCCGCGAAACGCGGCGGCCGGATCACTTCGCCAGCTCGATGCGTCGCTCACCGCGCAACGTCCACTGCGCTTTTTCGGCTACGCGGCGGTGCTGCCCGACGGCGGCGCGCCGGTGCGATCACAGTGGGCGCTGCTCGACCAGTTGGCCGAGTGGGGCATTCCGGTGGCGCCGCATCGACAGCGGTGTGCGACGATGAGCGAAGTGGCGGCATGGGCTCACACCATCGAGCATGTGACGCGGGCTGAGCTGGGGTTCGCGATCGATGGCGGCGTGGTGAAGGTGAACGATATGGCGCTGCAGGACGAGCTTGGTGTGCGCAACGATCGCACGCCGCGCTGGGCGATTGCGCGCAAGTTCGCACCCGATATGGCGGAAACGACATTGATTCGAATCGATGTCAACGTCGGGCGCACGGGCGTGCTGACGCCATTTGCGGTTCTCGAACCCGTCGACGTGGGTGGTGCGACGGTGACATACGCCTCGCTGCACAATGCCGATCAGATCGCCAAGAAGGATCTGCGCGACGGGGATCGGGTGCAGGTGGTGCGAGCGGGCGATGTGATTCCCTATGTGCTGGGTCCGGTTCCCGAGCGGCGCACGGGAAAAGAGCAACCGTGGCAGATGCCCGCGCGATGCCCGCGATGCGATACTGCAACGCAGCGCTATGGAGACGATGTCGCCACCTACTGCCCGAACGTCGCTTGTCCTGGGCGACAGTTGGAAGGGTTGGTGCATTTCGCGTCGAAGGATGCGATGGACATCGATGGGCTTTCGTACGCGCGCATTCAGCAATTGCTCGACGCGGAGTTGGTCCATGATTTCGCCGACCTGTACTGCATCACGGTCGATCAGCTCAACACGCTCGATCGGTTCGCGCAGAAAAGCGCGGAGGGCTTGGTCGCGGCGATTGCGACGTCCAAGCAGCAGCCGCTGTCACGTCTGCTGTTCGGGCTCGGCATTCGACACATTGGCGCGCAGGCCGCGCAGTTGTTGGCCAGACAGTTCGGCAACATGGACGCCCTGCTTTCGGCGACGCCGGATCAGCTGAGTGCGGTGCGCGGAATCGGCGACATCATCGCGCAATCTGTGGCCGACTACGTCAGCGACAATACGTCACGGGCGCTGATCGAGCGGCTGCGCGATCGCGGCGTCAATTTCAACGAGCCGCAGGCGGTCACGGCGGATGGTCCATTGAGCGGCGCGACCGTCGTGATCACGGGCACGCTACCGGGTCTTTCTCGTGGCGAGGCGACTGCCCTGGTTGAACAGGCCGGAGGCCGGATCACCAGTAGCGTATCCAAGAAAACCACGTTCGTCGTGGCTGGCGACGAGGCAGGAAGCAAGCTGGATAAGGCGGTGGAACTCGGGGTCGAGGTGATTGACGAGGTGGAGCTCCGCCGGCGCGTTGGGGTGCCGTGAATGGTCGTGTCCGTCACAAAGAGCGACCAGTGCCCGTCTTGACGTGACCGCCCCACATAGCGAGCGTCGTACCATCGGTTACCACACCGTCAATACGAACGGTTCGCGCGCACCCTGGCGACTATTTCTGTGACTTCCACGCTCCCATTTATCGGCACCCGCACCGTCGCGGTCCCAGTCGACTTCTTTTCGGCGCTGCGCAAAGCCGTCGAGTCGCCAGTCTCAGCCGTCACGGTCGATTCGGTCCGCGATGCCGGGTATCACGCCGGCCAGGCACTGTTCGACGCGTATG
>JBEBIR010000193.1:0-6764 GCA_040080315.1 Gemmatimonas sp. | reverse complement strand
TGCTGCTGCTCGCGCGCCGGACCGATATCGAAGCGCAGGAGCGCCGTGATGGAGGTTGGCGTGCGATTGGCCGTCTGCGACGGACGCGTGGAGCCAAAACGTTCGTTCACCTCGTACTTGAACGAGCCGGTCGCCGCATCAAATCCACGCACGAACAACAGCGACTGGTCGGGGTTGATGTTCATCCCCCAGCCCTTGATCTTGTCCTCGCCGTGCAACAGGCGATCAATTCCGCCCAGCGGATTGGCGATCTGCACGGAGAGCGAGGCGCGCTGCGGCAATCCGATGCGAAGCGAATTAAACGAGATGCCGAGATTGCCGCTCATCGTCCATGGGCCTTCGCACGAGTTGCGTCCAGCCAGCTTACCCAACTGCGACCGCAAGCACGCGGTGGCTTCGCGCGTACCGGTGGACAGCAATGTCTGCATGCCGGCCGCCACCACCGCATCGGTCGCGGTCGCCGGGTTATAGATGAATGCCCGATCGTTGCCGAAGCTGTCGCCGTTCACGTCGCCTTGCACCAGCGGCGAGTACAGCACACCCGAGCGCAGACCACCCGACCACGACACGCGCATCGTGTTGAGCCAGTTGTAGCTGAGCTGATACTGAATCTGCTGGCGCGAGAAGTTCTGACCCGGTGACCACATGCGGGTTCGCGGGTCACCCACCGTGCTATTGAAGCCGTTGACTTGCTCCCGCACATCGGCCAGCACATACGAGAGACTCCATCCCCACCGCGAACTGAACGAGATCGGACGCAGGCTGAACGTCAACTGCCGGCTTTCCGACTGCAGATCGGACCGCTGTTCGCTCACCCGGCCGTACGTCTCCACGATACGCGAGCCGCGCCAGGCGATGACGCCGGTCGTAGGCACGATTGATGACGCCGGCACGTAGATCGGCCGATTCTCTTCGTTGAGCAGCGTGAACTGTTGCACGCCGGGGAAGTTGATATCGATTGACCCCGGCTGGTGCTGATTGCGTGACCAGGTGGCATCGACCGTCGCCGAGAAGCGGTTCTTCAGAATGGCGCCGCTCCACTGCAGGTTCGAGCGCAGCGACCGCTGGGCCAGGTATCCCGGGCTGAACAGCGTGACATTGGGCGCGCTATTGGAGAATACCGTTCCGCTCGTCCCGTCGGCGCACGTGAGCGGAATGCTGCTCGCGTTGGCCGCGTACTGGGACCAGTCCGGAATGGGCGAGGCGACCCCAAGACACGTGAGCGACTGCAGGCCGGACGGCAGTCCGGTGTTGTCGACTGCTCCCTGAATGAGCTGAAGCCCCGGCGTGTTCTGGAAGACGCCAAAGCCGCCGCGCACGACGGCACGAGGCGCGCGCGCCATGCCCGGGAGCAGCGTCAGTTGGCTCGCCTCGCCGTAGGTCCACGAGAATCCCAAGCGCGGGCTGACGTACAGTTTGTTCGGTATCGCCGCGTTATCCAGCGCGAAGGCGCTTTCCACGGCCGGGTTGTGCTCCGGTCCGCTGAGATACCTGTTGCCATCAACGCGAACGCCGTATTGCACCTGCACGTCGTTGATGGGACGCCACGCATCGCCCAGTGACACGGCCGCCACCAACTGACTGCCGCTTCGACGGCGCGGCGACAGTTGACGGGTAAACGACGCCGGGACGTTGGCCTCAAGATCGGCCAGGGAATTGAACGTGAACGTGCCCAGTTGATTCTGCGTGAAGTCCTGCCAGTAGCTGTCCCGACGCAGTTCCGACGTCAACTTCACCCGATGCCGATTGTCGGAGCTGAACCACGAGAGCGTGTTGTTGCCCGCGAGCGACGCATTCTGCGATGCCGTATTCAGATTTGTGCTGCCGGCGAACGACAGCGAACGCACTGAGGCCGAGCCATCATCCAGCGACGAATTCACCCGCACGCTGCCGGCAGGCAGATTGACAAACGGTTCCGCGGTATTCCGCGACAGGTTATACCCAAATGTCGTTTCAGTGAACAACCCGAACAGACCCACTTGTCCGCTGTGACGCAGCTGACCGGACCCACCATACGACGACCGCGTCCCATCGCGCGATGGCGTGAACAGCGCCGTCTGGCCGCCACCAACGGGTGATGTGCGATTGAGATTGCCACTGAGCGTGGCAGTGAACGTGTTGCCACGGGTGGAATTCGGCTGCACGAAATCGAAACTGCCGAGGAACGATCCACGATCCACCACGCGCTGCGACGAATACTCGGCGACATTGAACGGCGCCTGCTGCGTGTTCAGGATGCTGAGGAGCCGCGTCACGGAGTCCGCCGCCACGCCAACCGTCTGAAATCCGAGATCGTCGCTGTTAAGCAACGTCTGCAAGTCCTGCATCCGACGATCGTATTGAAACGACGAATTATAGAACGCCAGGTCCTGCTTGATGGGACCGGACGTTGAGCCGCCCAGCGA
Organism: Gemmatimonas sp.; assembly: GCA_040080315.1. Classification (GTDB taxonomy): domain Bacteria; phylum Gemmatimonadota; class Gemmatimonadetes; order Gemmatimonadales; family Gemmatimonadaceae; genus Gemmatimonas. Next base: position 4,359 of record JBEBIR010000193.1, on the reverse strand, counting down.
CAGGTTTGTGTACTGCTGCGACGTCGCAATGCCGGCCCGGTCCACCCACTGCATGGGCGGTGCGATGAGATTTGAGCTGAGCGAGCGACTCTTGTAGTTCGAGCCGGAGCTCGTGCGCACCTGCAGTTGTCCGCCGGAGAATCCGCCGCGCGCTACGTCGTACGGTGAGGTGGACAACGAGGTGCGCACGTTGGCGTCGCGCGGCACGCTCGCGTCACCGAAGTTCAGACCATTGAGCTGCGTGTTGTTCTGGTCACCCCCCAAACCGAACACGGAAAACGCATCCGCCGCGCCGTCCGCGCCCAGCAGCAGTTGCACGCCCGGAATCGACGCGGCCATGGCGGCCAGATCACCCATTTGCTCGGCGGTCAGGAATCCGGGATCGGCGGTGACCGCCTTCTCCGTGCCGCTCACGTCGGAGATCGTGTCGCTGCGCGACGCGATGACCGACTCCGTGACGCGCACGGATTCCAGCGTCACGGTGGCGGGACTCATGCGCGCGTCGGCAATGAGGATTTCCTGATCGGCCGTGCGCAACACCTGATAGCGGCGCGGCGTAAAGCCGAGCGCGGTGAAGCTCACCCAGTAGTTGCCCTCGCCGCCAGGAAATGAAATCTGGTACCGACCGTTCCGGTCAGTGCGCGCCGTGCGACTGACGTTGCCGGTCAGGGTTGTTGCGGTCACCAGCACGCTGGGCACGGCGAGCGCATCGGGGCCAAGCACGCGACCGCGGATAATATCGACCGCTTGCGCACCGGCCGAGGCCGTGACGAACAGGATCAATCCGAGAGTAGCCGTGAGACGGCGAAGATATGAGATAGAAGTCACGTTGGACGTAGACGAAATGCTGTTCGATTCGTTAAGCGGAAATTCCGGCTGGCGCTCAGCATCACACTGAGAGCGTTCACGGCGCCCGCGTTTCGTGGGAGTCCTGCTCGTCCCAGTCATTGATACGGGCGCAACGCCACAATGGGCATACGTGCGAAAGGCTTCTGCCGTTGACGGACCGGCGCGATATCTTGCCTGTATGGAGATTCTCCGCGACCCCCTCTGGAACAACGTCCGACTCGATCCGCTGGCGCTGGCGCTGCTCGATACGGCCGTGGTCCAGCGACTGCGCTATGTGCGACAACTGGGACTGGCCTATCTCGTCTACCCGGGGGCAACCCACTCGCGCTTTGAGCATGCGGTCGGCGCCTATCACTTGGCCGGCGTCGCCCTGCGCTTGCTTGATGAGCAGGGCGTGTTGCACGGGCTCACCGCGCGCGATGTGTCAGTCGTTCGCGCCGCGGCCCTGCTGCACGACGTCGGTCACTATCCGTTCTCGCATGCGCTCGAGGAGATCGGCGTCACGCACCACGAACAGGTGGCGCGACCCCTGCTCCTCGACGGGCCGGTGGCCGAGGTCCTCGTGCAAGCGCTCGGTCCCGATGCGCCGCACGACGTGTACGCGCTCATCAGCGGCACCAGCGACAGTCCATTGCAAGGGCTCATTTCGGGCTCAGTCGATCTCGACAAGATCGAGTATCTCAAGCGGGATGGCACGATGTGCGGCGTGCCGTACGGCGAAATCGATGTCGACCGGCTGCTCAATTCGCTCGTACTGGTCGTGCACCCCGAACATGGACGACGCGCTGTTGGGGTGCACGAGAAGGGGCTGTCCGCGCTTGAATCACTGTTGTTCGCGAAATATCAGATGTATCGCAACGTCTATTGGCATCATGCCGTGCGCAGCGCCACAGCGATGTACAAGCGACTGGTGGCCGTAAGCCTCGAAGCGGGCATCGTGTCGGCGGCGTTTGTCGCGCGCTCCACCGATGAGGAACTGCTGGTGCATCTCGATGTGCCAGCACTGCCCGCGGCAGCTCGCGCGCAGTTGCAGGGATTGCGTGTGCGTCGTCTCCACAAGCGCGCATACGAACGGCCGGCGGCGACGCTGGGAGAGGACGTCGGCGAGTGGATTGCGTCGGACTATGCGCTGACCCGTCGCGTCGAGGATGCGCTGGCCGTCGAGCTGGATATGCCGCTGGGCGCGTTGCTGCTGGACTATCCAACCAAGACACAGATGCTGGGGTTGGAGCTGCCAATGCTTCGTCGCAACGGCACGGTCGAGCTTCTGACGTCGGCCGGTTGGGAAGGTGCGATGAATCTGCCGCGCTTGAGCGACGAGTTCTATCGCAGCGCGCGTCGACTCCGGGTGTTCACCGCGAATCGCGCACCGATTCCCGCCGAGCGTGTGCTCCAAGTCCTGCAGCAGGATGCGGCGTGGGTGCGCGAGCGACTGGATCGCGGCGCGGCGCTGCTGGCCTGACCCGCCACTACTTCGCCGTGCCCGACTTGCAGTGAACGCCACCCGCCTTGGCCGCTTCGAGCATCTCCACGGCCTCGGTCGTGATGCCCTTGCCGCGATCACGCGCATAAAACACCCGAATGCCTGCGTGCAGCGAGTCGCTGCTGACCATGCTGCGCACCCCGTGCGCCCAGTCGCGAATTTCCCGGGGCAACTCGACAATGCACCCCGCGTCGCGCCCCGACCCATCCAAGAGCACGATGGTCGGAGTGGCCACTCGTCCATCGAGCGACCGATGCGTCTCCTGTACGGCGCGTCCCTGGTCGGGCAACACGATCCGGAGATCGAGACCCGGTACCAATTCCGCCAGCTTGGCCAGGTAGGGCACCGAGTTCATGGAATCACCGCACCGATCGACGGCGATGACCAACAAGTGCCACGTGCCGCCAACCGCCCTGGCCCGCGCCAGCAACGACTCGTCCACTCGGGCGCTGTCGCTCATCTGCAGCCACCCTTCGCGCCGTGCCTTCGCTGCGGCCAGGAAGTCCGCAAAGGTCTGTCCGCTCGCCTGCAGCTTGAGAAGCGTGCTGTCGTTGACGACCTCGCAGCGTCCGCGAGCCGTCGACGCTGATCCCGTTGCCGGTAGCGAAGCGAGGAATACCACAGTCAGGAGGAGGCGCATCGGAAACGTCATGGTTCGCTTGCTCAGGGCTCAGGGCGTGACGCGTTTCGATTGGCCGTGCGACTCGGCCAACTTCCGGCCGATCCCGCGATAGAAGGAAGCGTCCAACGGTTTTCCTTCCAGGTCCAGCGACATCGCACAGCGTTCCAGCGCGTACAGGATGTTTCCAAGATAGACCGTGGCCAGCTCGGACACCGACTCGTCGCGCGTGGGCGGCTCCGGCGGCCGCTCAGGCACGCGGTACGGCGAGCAATTCGCCCGTCGTGCCCGTCGGCATCCCATACACCGACAGCACCTGAATCACGATCGCCGTGATATTGTCCAACCCTCCCCGCCGGTTGGCCTCAGTGATCATGGCGTCAACCATACGGCCGGGCGTCGCTCGGGTCTCGAAGATCTTCTTGAGCTGCGGGTCTTCGACCATCCCGGTCAATCCGTCCGAGCAGATGAGGTAGAGATCGCCATTCTGCAGTTCGCCCTGCAGGACATCCGCCTCGACTACGGCGTTGGCCCCCACGCAGCGCGTGATGACGTTGCTGTAGGGGTGGTAGCGGGCCTGCTCGGGCGTCAGGAACCCCGCGTCGACCTGCTCCTGAACATATGAATGGTCTTTGGTGACCTGGCGAAACACCCCGTCCCGGACGAGATACACACGGGAATCGCCAATATGCCCGATAATCCACCGCCCGCCGCCCACCAGGAGGCACGAGGCCGTGGTGCCCATCCCCTGCTTGTCGGCCTCGACGATGGTTCGCTCGTAGATGGCACGGTTGGCCTCGCGCAGGGCGTGCGCCATGGTGTCCAACGGACCGGGCCCGGCCAGATCGCGAGTCCCGGCAAGCTCACGGGCCACGATTTGCACGGCCATCTCGCTCGCCACCTCTCCAGCCGCGTGCCCCCCCATGCCGTCGGCGACAATGAAGAGCCCCCGCTCGGAATCGGCGTCGGCGTAAAGGCTGTCTTCGTTGCCTGCGCGAATGCGCCCGACGTCGGTGCCGGCGGCGACGGAAAGCTGCACGTGAATGGGGTGGACTTGGCCCGAAGGAACTGACAGAGGAAGGACGAAGCTACCCGTGAGCCGCGTCTATTCGCAAGCGCACGGCCGCGTCTGGTGGCTGCGAATTTCCTCTTTCTCCCTCTGCGACCCCTTGCCAATCGCCCACCTGCAGCTGATAGAGTCGATCATACAGGCCCCGTCTGTCGCGGAGCGTCCGATGCGTGCCCCGCTCCACCACTTCCCCGTGGTGCAGGACAAGGATCTGATCGGCATTCAGAATGCTGCTGAGCCGATGCGCGATGGCAATGGTCGTGCGGCCACGCATCAACTCGCCCACCGCCGTCTGAATGTCCGCTTCGATCTCGGAGTCCACAGCACTGGTCGCCTCAT
>JBEBIR010000192.1:0-6810 GCA_040080315.1 Gemmatimonas sp. | reverse complement strand
CATCATCACCGCCCCCTTCGCTTGTCTGGTGTTGCTGACCGCGCCTCGACTACGGCGCGATCGACGCGAGACGCACCTTGGCGCGATCGAAATCCGGATTAAGCGCAATGGCCTGCTTGTACAGCGTGACCGCCTGCGACTTGTTCTTCTTGTCCTCGGCCTCGAGCGCCTGGCTCATCGCCATCAGGGCTTTGAACTGATTCGGGCTCTTGGCGGCAGGTGTCGTGGCACTGGCCGTCTTGAGCGCGGGAAGCTTGAGACCCGCGTTGACCTTGGAACCCAACTGAATGACCATCTGCAGCAGGTTGTCGGCATTACCGGTAACCGACTCGGTGTACTCGATGGCCGACGTTTCAGTGTTCACGGCGCGGACGTCGATGCGCATGTTCCGCTTCGGGTCGATGACGAACGTTCCCATGAGCATGTGGCGCGCGCCAAGCGTCTTGCCCAGCTTGACGGCCGTCTCCTTGTCCACCCGATCACTGTTCTGCAGATTCTGCTCTTCGATCAGGCTCTGCAGTCGGTCGCGTTCCACGACGCGCACGGCATTGTTTTGAGCCAGCTCGGTGATGAGCATCTCGGCCATACCCTTGCTGAGCGGCGCGTAGGACGCGTTGTCAATCAGCGCACCGTTGGTGAAGTAGAGCACAGCGAGCGTCGGGCGTTGGTTGGCGGCAGTGCCTTGCGCAAAAACCGGCACAGCCGACACCGTCAACGTCGCTGCTGCCAGCAGCAGCGACCGCGAACGGTTCGACCGACGTAGAGCATTCAAGATCACGGACATGCGGGCACCTCGTTGGAGGGAAGTTCCTGAACCTCCTACAACGTCGTGCCTTTCGCGCCATATCGTCAATAGCTGGATCGCATTTTCACTGTCGGTCGAGTCGTTTCTCCAGCCTGGAATTGCCGAGCTCCATGCCCAAAACCTGTACTTCCTGCGGCACGACGTACCCAGATGCCATGGTGTTCTGTCCCACGGACGGCACATCGCTCCGTATGGACGAGTCAGGAGGCGACCTCATCGGTACGGTGATCGCCGATCGCTATCTGGTCGGGAAACTCCTCGGCGAGGGCGGAATGGGGAAGGTGTATCTGGCCACCCATGTCAGACTGCCGCAGAAAGCCGCGATCAAGGTGTTGCACCATGACATGGTGAAGGACGCCGGCGCGGTCGCGCGCTTCAACAGGGAAGCGGCGAACGCCGCGCGGATTGAGCATGACCGCGTGGCGCGGGTTTTCGACTTCGGCGAAACGAGCGATGGGCTGGTGTATATCGCGATGGAGTTCGTGCCGGGATCAACACTGCGCGACGTGCTGGACGAGTCGGGTCGATTGCCACCGGTGCGCGCGGCCAATCTGGTCTATCAGGTTGCCGAGGGACTCGATGCCGCCCATCGGCTCAGCATCGTGCACCGTGACCTTAAGCCTGACAACATCCTTGTCATTACCGACGACGCAGGAGTCGATCGCTGCAAGGTCGTGGATTTTGGCATCGCCAAACTGACCAACGGTTCGGAAACACAACTCACGCAGATGGGCATGCTGGTGGGCACGCCCGACTACATGAGTCCGGAACAGGTGTTGGGTGAGCAACTGGATGGACGAAGCGACGTGTACGCGTTAGCGCTGGTGGCCTACGAGATGTTTTCGGGGGCGCTCACGTTTGATGGATCGACGCCCGAACGCAAACTCACCGCGCGGCTCATTCAGGATCCGCGTCCATTGTCTGAGGTGGCACCCGACGTAGATTGGCCGCCCGCACTGCAGGCCGCGTTCGACCACGCGTTGTTGCGCGAACCCGATGCGCGCACGGCGACCGCGGTGGAGTTTGCCGATGCGATCGTGAACGCCGTGGAGGCGTGGACAGGCGTCTCTGTGCTCCGTGCGCGCACGCCGATGTCGACACCGGCGATTGTGTCTGCGGCGAACGAAAGCACGAGTTCACTGGCGCGACCGACACCGTCATCGGTGCCAACTGCGGGAGGAGCACGCTCGACGCCCCCGGTGAGTTCGCGGCCGGCCACGCCAGGCGCCGGTACATCGGCCAGTAAGCCGGCGATTCCGGAACCCAAGCCCAAGACCACGCCGTGGGCGGCTGTTGCGGGAGTGGTGCTGATGATTGGGGCTGCTGGCGCCTATTTCGCGTTCGGCCGTGATGGAGCCGGCGATGCCGTGACTCCGTCGGCATCAGGGACGTCGACCGACACCAACTCCACCGCGCCGGTCACGCAATCTGGTGGAGCACCAACGAAACCATCCGCGCCGAAAACGTCAGCACCAACCACGGCTGCGCCGCTGTCACCATCGGGCGCTACCATGGCCAATGTGCCACCGGTTGGCTCGGTACCGGCTGTTCAGGGTGGAGTGAGCGCTGCAGATGCGGCCGCAGCACACGCGGAACTTGAGGAAATTCGGACAATGCTCAGCACAGCGCCGGACGGAACGGAGCCGCTGGTTGGCACGCGCGCAGTACCGCAACTCAATCAGGTGATGCCACGTCTGATTACGCAGACGGATAGCGCGTGGGCCTATCTGGCACTGGCCACGGCGCACGCGTACGCCGAACGCCCTGATCGCTCGTGCGAGCCGTATCGCATGGCGAAGCGTCTCGCGACGACACCCGCGCAACGCGCGCAAATCGACGGACTCGCTGCGGCGCTGACGTGTGCGCCGTAGGGCGGGAGACGCTACACGCCCCCTTCCGCCACGGCTTTGAATTTGCCAACGAAATACGTCCAACCAAACGGGTAGTCGCCAATGTCGGCGGTGCGCTGGAATCCCGCATGCACAAACGTGACGCGCGTCTGGACGCCGACTGTTTCCAACTGAAACGTGATGGTCTGACCGGTCACCGACGCATCGCCGCGCCAGTCCAACCAGTCGAGCACGAGTCGCTCATTCTCCACAAACTCAACAATGCGTGTTGTGCCACCAACGACGTCGCGTCCGTTGACTTGATACTTCCAGCCAAGTTCGTATCGTCCGCCAACGCGGGGTTCGACTACTGACGATTTCGCGTCGAACCATTGAGTGACGAGTTCGGGCGTGATGAGCGTGTGAAAGACCACGTCGCGTGGCGCGTCAATCAGAATTGTTTGGCGTACTTCTGGTTGCGCGTCGCTGAAATCCGGTAGGGAGATGCCGCTGCCACCGGCCAGGTGCATTGCGAGATTGCCAAAGACGTAACGCCAATGATCGTCCAGGAGTTCGCGCTCACGCGGAAACGGCAGCGTACCCGACACGGTGTGGTGCAGCAGCAGGCGAGAACCATCACCTTCGGCGCTGATCGCGATCGCGACCTCGGTCTCCACCGCGGCAATTTGCCACGTGAAGGCAAGGGCCCGATCGCGGCTCCAGGCGCTGATGCGCTGCGTCGCCTGCGCCGCCGTCGGTGTGTCGAGCGTGTGACAGCCCCAAAAGCGAAACGAGGCGCCCACGTGATCACCGATATCGACGTGCTCGGCAAACCATGTCGTCAAGTCCGATGACTCGGTGAGTGCAGCAAACACGCGCGACGGCGTGGCCTTGAGTTTCCACGCGTGTTCGTGAGTCCATGCCATGTGACGACTCCGTTCAGGGGCGACGAGGGGTCTGTGCTTCGGCGACGCGCTTCAAGGCGTGCAGGCGGGCCGTCCAAAACACCTTGTAGTGATCCAGCCATCGATCGACGTCGCGCAGCGGGGCGGGGTCGAGCGAATAGAATCGCGACTGCGCGTCGCGCCGTTCGCGCACGAGCCCGGCCGCGCGCAACACGCGAATGTGTCGCGAGATGGCGGGGCGACTGACGGGAAACAGCGTCGCGATCTCACCGGCGGACCGTTCCGTGCTCCGGATGGCGTCGAGGATGGCGCGGCGGGTGGGGTCCGCGATGGCGCTGAAGACTGCGATATCGTCTGTAACCATACTGTTACAGAAGCACCAAGCCGACCGGGGCGCAAGGGGGTCGTCAAGGCAGTATGCTTTTCGGTCCCTGCTGGCACCCCGAACCGCGAGCGACCCATGCCCAGACCGGTCCACTTCGAGATTCACGCCACCGAACCCGCGCGATTGATCGCGTTCTACACCGATTTATTCGGATGGCAATTCAATGCGTGGGGACCACCGGGGCAGTATTGGTTGATTCGCACCGCGCCCGATGCAGACTCCGCTGCGGCACCGCCGGGAATCGATGGCGGTTTGATCAAGAGGCAGGGCGACGCGGCGATCAGTGGACAACCGGTCAACGCCTTCGTGTGCACAGTTGGCGTGGACGACGCGTCCGCCACGTTGGCGAACATCGTGGTCTTTGGCGGCAGCATCGCGCTGCCGCGGATGGCCGTGCCTGGCGTCGGTTGGCTTGGCTATGGCAAAGACCCCGACGGGAACATCTTTGGCGTGATGCAGCACGATCCGTCGGCGGCGTGACCACGCGACGGGAGTTCTTGCGTGTTTCTGGTGGTTGCGTGGCCCACGTGATGCTGATGTCGGCATGCGCTACACGAAGCACCCGCGCGCGATGGACAGCGCCGGCGAATCCCACGGCGTTCACGACACCATTCGCTCGGCTCGACGCGATTGGGCCCGATACATGGGCGGTGATCTCGACGCCGCTGGGTGGTGACCGCACGACTTTTGCGAACGGCGGTATTCTGGCCGGGCGCGACGGCGTGATTGCGGTCGAGGGGTTCTATCGTCCGGCTGGCGCGACGTGGCTGGCCGAACGGGCGCGCGAACTGACCGGACGGTGGCCGACACACGTCGTGCTGACGCACTACCATATCGATCACGCGGCGGGAGTTGCAGGCTACGCAGGGCAGACAACACCGACCTTGCGCGCGACCGCGGCCACCAGTGAACTCGCCGTTGGTGGTGGACCGGTCGCACCCCCACGCGATGCCGCGCTGACGCGAGCCTTTGCCGACGTCGTGATTGTTCGCGCCGATCGGCCCGGCGTGATCGATCTGGGCAATCGGCAAGTCGATCTGGTGTCGCTGAGCGGACACACGCGCAGCGATCTCGCGCTGGTTGACGAGAACGCGGGAATCACCTTCGCTGGTGATCTGTTGTGGAACGGCATGTTCCCGAACTTCGTGGACGCAACCCCTTCGCGTCTTTCGGTGTCAATTCAACAGCTGGCGCGTAGAACCGGAGATGCGTTTGTCCCCGGTCACGGCGCGATGGCCGACCGCGTGAGCATGGCGCGGTATATCGACTTGCTCACCGATCTCGAGGCAGCAGCGCGATCGGGGCGCACGGCCGGCAAGACCGCCATCGAGTCAGCGGCTGGTTACGAGGTTCCGAAAGCACTAGGCGAGTGGATGGCGAGCAAGTCAGGACTGGAGCGGGCGATGACGGCGTGGTATCGCGAGTTTGATGCAGCCCGCTGAACAACAGAACCGTGCACCCGAGCAAGACTGATGATCGTGCACCTGCTGGCCGCACTGACGGCACTGACGCAACCAACGCGAGTCGACACGGTTCGCGCGACGATCACGGCCGTGATTGCCGAGGAATCACCGCGCACGCCGTTCTTTTTCGCCAGCGTCAGCGGCCTGGCGATCGATAAGGCGGGTCGCGTATTTGTGTCCGATGCGGGTGAAGCGAGGATCGCGGTATTCGCTACCGACGGAAAGGCACTGACCACGATCGGGCGAAAGGGAAAAGGACCAGGAGAGTTTCAATCGCCCACCGGGCCGGTCATCGGCAACGATGACGCGCTGTACGTGCGCAACATGAGCGAGGTGGCACGATTCGTTCCGGATGCCAGTGGTATCGCGAAGCAATTCGACCGCGCGTTTGCCGGTCCGTCGATGGCGCCATGGATGTCCAAGCTGGCGACGGTCATTGATCGCACGGGCCGATTGCACTTCCCGCTGGAATGGGGAAGCAGCGCCGACGGACTGACGCACCATGCGTACGATCGATTTTCGCTGGATGGACGCAAGCTCGATTCGATCTACGTGCCGATGCAACCGACGGCCCGCAGCAACTGGGCATCGGTGCCGGTGAGTGCGCGCGGTGGTCGAATGGTGAAGGGCATCAACGTCGTGCCGTTTCATCCTGTGCCGGTGTTCGCGGTGTCGGCGGTCGGAACGATCCTCAGTTCGCCGTCGGACAAGTACACCTTGCAGGAAACCGACGCGAGTGCGCGCGTGGTGCGTGAGCTGACGCGCAGTGTGGCACCACCATCAATTCCGGCAGTCGAACGCGCCGATAGTGCGCGGGCACTGGGCCGTCGTCTCGACTCGCTGCGTGTTCCCCTCAGTCAGGTGAACGGCGTCAGCGAGGAAGTGAAGGCCCGCAGACTACCGCAGGTCTATCCCGTGTTTCGATCGCTCACGGTGGGCGCGGACGGAACGATCTGGGCACGGCGGTGGAGTGCTGCGACACAGCGTGGCACGTCGTGGTTTGATGTGCTCGCCGAGGATGGCCGCTATCTCCGCACGGTGGTCGTCCCGACCGACTGCACAACACTGCCGGCACCGGTGGTACGTGGCACCACCTTCACGTGCGTGCAGCTTGACCCACAGACCGACGCCGAAACGGTGATCATCGCGACGATTCCCGGTCGTCGCTGAACCGCGCGCGTTGCGCTGGCGCGAGGACGGTCGCGGCGCCATGTTCGTCCTGATCGGTCGGCGGCTGACCGCGCGCGATAGTCGCGCCGGGCGCGTCGGCCCCTGAGGAGATCCGCACTGTGTCTGTTGCCGCTTCGTTCAAGGAGCGCGGTCATGCGCGCCGCTCGCATTGGGCCTCGAGTATGTTGCGCGCGACCGTCGTCGCGAGCCTCGGCGTATTGGTGCCGCAGATGGCCGAAACGCAGGACACGAG
>JBEBIR010000191.1:0-6828 GCA_040080315.1 Gemmatimonas sp. | reverse complement strand
GTGCAAGTGATGGAAATCAAAAGAGTACTGAGTACTTAGTACTTAGTACTTAGTACTCAGTACTTAGTTCTCAGTTCACAATCACTTCCCTGCGCAGGCGGATGTCCTTGCTGGAGGCGCCCAGCATGATGCGCCAGGTTCCCGGTTCATTCACGCGTTTCATATCGGCGTCCAGCAGGCTCAGTTGCGCGCGCGAGACGTGCAACGTCACAGTGCGCGACTGTTGTGGCGCCAACATCGTGCGGGTGAAGCCGGCGAGCTCCATCACGGGCCGCGCGACGGTGGCCAACACGTCGCGCAGATACAACTGCACCACCTCGTCGCCGGGGCGCGTTCCGGTATTCGTCACGACGGCTGACACAATCAGGGCGACGCTGTCGCTGGGCGGCCGCACGTCGATGGTGAGATCGCGGTAGGCAAATGTAGTGTAGCTCAGTCCATGGCCGAATGGGAACAGTGGCTGACCGGTGAGGTCGAGATAGTCGTCACCGCGGCCCGTTGGCTTGTGCGCGTAGTGCAACGGCACCTGCCCCTCGTGCATCGGGAACGTGAGCGGCAACCGCGCGGCCGGGTTCGTCTTGCCGAACAGCACATCGGCGACGGCATGTCCGCCCTCCTGCCCTGGATACCACGCATCGATGACGGCATCGACGCGATCGAGCCACGGCATGGTGATCGCGCTGCCGCCAACCAGCACCACCACCACCGGTGTGCCGGTCGCGGCGACTCGGCGGATCAGTTCCTCCTGTCGACCGGGAAGTCCAAGCATCGCACGATCGCGGAACTCTCCTTCCTCAATGCCCGCAACCACGACCGCGATGTCGCTCTGTCGCGCGAGTGATGTCGCGTGCGCAATGGCTGCGTCCTGCGTATCACGCACGCCGGCGTCCCACAGCAGCTTGAGTCGCGCATTGCCCGTGGCTTCAAAGAACTCCAGTCGCAGCTCGTGGCGGGAACCGGGTGTCAGCACCATATCGAGGCGACGCGTGCCGTACGACTGCTTGCGCCAATTGTCGATACGCAGTCGTCCGTCCACATACAAGCGATAACCGTCGTTTCCTTCGACGGCCAGCGTTCGCGCGCCGGTGGCGGGCACGGTGAGCGTGGACGTCCAGCGCGCCGAATACCAGTCGAAGGGAATGCCGCGTCCGGGTGAGTTGAGCGTCCACCCGAAGTCGACCCGCGCGTCGATACGAGACAGCCGCGGCGCACCGTCCATGGAGATGTTGTCCCAGTATTCGGCGGCGAGGCCAGGTGCGGCTGTGCCGTTGCGCACCGTCGCAAACGCTGCCGCGGGAATCACAGTGAGCGCGCGAAACACGCGCGGAACGCCAGCGCTTGTGCGCACAAGGGTGCCCGTCGGTGCACCTGTGCGAATCCCGTCCAGAATGCTCACCACGCGAGCGCCTGGCGGTGAGTAGCCACCGACGCGCGCTTCCGTGGCGTCTTCCCCGATCACGACAATGCGCCTGGCGCTGCTCGTGAGCGGAAGTCGCGCGTGTTCGTTGCGCAGCAGCACGATTGATGCGGCCGCGGCCTCGCGGGCCAGCAGACGATGCGCGGGCGAGCGCGCCTGCGCCGCTGCGCTGTCGGGATTGGCGTATGCTGATTCAAACAGTCCCATCGCGAACTTGACGCGCAACACGCGTGCGACCGCACTGTCGATGACCGCCGGGGCAATGCCCGCGTTGCGGAATGCCGCGAGATACGGGCGATGCTGTTCGTACGTGGACTGAAAGATCACATCGAGTCCGGACTCCAGCGCGTGTCGCGCCGCCGTTGCCGTGCTGGCCTCGGTGTGATGCAGTACCGTGGCACCGCCAGTTGCAGCGGCGTCGGAGATGACGAAGCCGGTGAATCCCCAGCCAGTGCGCAGCACGTCGGTTAGGAGCAAGCGACTCTGCGTGGCGGCCGATCCGTCCACTGAGTTGTACGCGCTCATCACGCTGCGCGCCTTCGCGTCGCGAAACGCCGTGACAAATGGGGGGAAGTAGCGTTCGTCCAGCAGGCGTCGGCTGAATTCGATCGGGTAACTGTCGCGTCCACCGTCTCCCACGTTGGCAATGAAGTGCTTGGGTGTGGTGACGATCCCGGCCAACTCGAGCGGCGTGATGTACGCACGCGCCATCGCGCTGGTGAGCCACGTGTCTTCCCCATAGGTCTCTTCCACGCGTCCCCAGCGTACGTCATTCGCGATGTTGATCACGGGAGACAGTGACATGCGAATGCCGCGACTGCGAGTCTCGGCGGCGATCGCCGACGCGACGCGACTCACCAGCGCGGTGTCCCACGTGGCCGCCAAGGCAATGGCTTGCGGGAACGTCGTGGCGCCTTCGCGGGTGAGACCGTGCAGGGTTTCTTCGAACGGCAGGAGTGGAATGCCGAGCCGTGTCTCGTTCACGAACCATCGTTGCAGCGCGTTGATGCGTTCGGTATGCGCGCGCGCGACGGTCGCGGCGGGGAGTGTGTCACTACGCGGTCCGTCGGCGCGCATACCAGGCGGCACATTGATCTGCAGTCCAAACGAACCGTCGCGATAGTCGTGCGACGGATCATCGCGATCGCCCGGAATCATGAACGCCTGCCAGAACTTTTCGTCGAGCGTCATGCGCGCGAGCAGATCCTGGGTGCGCGCGTCGGGCGAGAGTCGCGCGTCGCGATACGGCGCTGACGCGGGCGGTCTGGACACGGTGTCGCGCGCGGGCGATTGGGCGCTCGCCGTTGTCGTGACCAGAAGGAGTGCGACGGCCGGTATTCTGCGGGAGATCGACATGCGGAGAGGGTAGCGCGCGCGCCGGATCGAGCAAGCGGCCATGGACTGTAGAGATTGCGCCATGTCGCACGTATGCATCAGTGTTGTCCTCATGCGGCGTTATTGGAAATGGCAGTTCGACGTCATGCGCATCATTTTTGTGATACTCGTGAGGCATTCCATGATCAGAACGTACCGATAGCGTGACAGCGATGGCCCGACGGCGACCTCGACCGTTCTGGCCCGGATGTTCCATTGGTTGGAAGCAGGACGGTCGTTGGTCACCCCTGCCCTGCCATCCATGCGTCGTTTCCTATCCCGCCTCGTCTCCATCCCCGCCACGGCCATCGGCGTGGCCGCGTCCATGTGCTTCGCTTCGTCGCACGTGTGGGCGCAGTCAACCGCTGGATCGGCGCGGGCATTGCCCACCACCGCGATCGCGGTGCCGAGCACCGTGAGCTCACCGGTGATCGACGGCAAGCTGCGCAGCCTCGTCATCACCGGCGCGAAGGGTGACACGCTTGAAATCACGTATGCCAATACCGGCACGACGACCACGATCATTGCGGGCGAAGTGCAAATGCACGTCAGTCAGGATAGCGTGGCCGCGACGATCCCGTTTGTCGATGCGCAGATCATCAAGCCCGGCGAGACGCAGCGGTTTCGCGTGCCGATGCCAAAACTCGGCAAGGGACGCTATATGCTACTGGCCGTCGTGGACTACGGCGGTGAGACGATGACGGCGGCGCAGGCAAAGCTCGAGATTCGCTGACCGACGGTCACCACCGGTCACCGCTCCAGCACATCCCGCAGCATCCGTCCGCGTGTCGTGCGGTAGACGCCGAAGTCCCGCCGGTCGAGCGTCAAGACATCCATGACCCCTTCTCGCTCGGCTACCCACAGCAGCGTGGCGTCGGCGAGATCCATTGGCAGGTCGGCGTACTTGTCCATGCGAGTTGCAATGGCGCGCAGTGACGGCAGCGGAATCTCCACGAGGGTCGCCCCGCCTTGTTCGATCCACTGCAGGAGCTTGGGCGCCACCTGCTCAGGGACCAGGTGACACGCCTCTGTGATCACCGGCCACGTGGTGAGCAACTCACCGCGATACGCCGTCATCCAACGTTGCACCGTCGCGTGATGCGCATCGTCGCGATCGAGCCATGCCACCAGCGGGCCCGTGTCCAACAACACGCGACGGGACTTCACGGCTTCGGAACGCGGGGGGAGCGCTTGGCGCCCCTCGCGCCGCTAACGCGACTCTCAGCGGTAACCACCGGCCGCTCGTCGCGACGCCTCTCCGCAAGGAGTGCCTTGATCGCCGCAGAGTGACCAGCCGCGTTTCCGCGACCGCCGCTGGCGAAGGCGCCCACGAGCCCCAGCTCAAGACCCAGCGCCCCCGGTGTCGGCGTCACGCTGTCCGCCAGCAGTTCAAGCGCCTTCCGAACTACATCCGTCTGCGTGGCAGCCAGCCGATCACAGAGGGCCAACAACATCGCGTCTGATTCGGCGTCGAGCCGAAGTGAAATCGTGCGCATCACGCCTCCGAGTGTATTACGTATAGTAATACACGGCGGACGTGTTGGCAAGCGGAGACTCAGTGATGCGTGCATGAACGTAACGTAGCCGTTGCGAACACCACGATCGTCATCGAAATCACGCTTGCGGTTACTTCAGGCGGCCACCAGGCGCGGTCAGTGTTTACCAAACTGGGCAATTGGGATATCGTTGGTGATCCCGCATTTTTGGAGCGTGTCGACTGTCAGGGAAAGTGATTCGCGAACTCCTCTCATCTAGCGCAGGGATCGTCAACGGCGGGCTCCGCCGTCTTGTACTGGCCGTCGCGGTGCCACTCGTCAGCAGCGGATGTGGGTCCTCCCCCACCGCGCCCGGCACCACGGCCGATCCTTCGACGGCGCAGATCGTCACCACCGATCTCGCGCGTTTCTGGGCAGCCTACGATGTTGGCGGCAAGAGCGGATCCGCGAGCGCATTCCAGACGATGTATCTGGACGTGGCTTCACCCGGGTTGAAGGACTTCATTGCCAAGCGAACGGTGACGGCCGCGAGCCTGTCGCAAATGGTGGTGGCGTTTCCACAATACTTTGCGTCCATTCGCGCGTCCAATCTCGCACTGGCGACCGATGCCACGATCGTGTCTCGCATTCGCGCCAACTACGGCGTGATCAAGGCGCTCTATCCAGCCGCCACATTTCCACCCCTGACGCTGCTGGTTGGCCGATTCAGCACCGGTGGCACGACGTCAAACTCGGGACTGCTGGTCGGATCGGAGTTCTACTCGATCACCTCTGCCACTCCGCTTGGCGAGTTGCCGCCGTTTCAACGCGACAACGTGAAGCACGTCGACAGCCTGCCGGTCATCGTAGCGCACGAACACGCACATGCGTTGCAGGCGCAGGCGGCCGGCATCTTCAATCGCGGTAACAAGAATCTGCTCGAGCAGGCGCTCCTTGAAGGTGGCGCTGACTTCATTGGGGAACGCGCCTCCGGTGGCAACATCAATGGTCGCCTCTGGTCTGTGGCGATTCCGCAGGAGTCCGCGCTGTGGCAGGAGTTCAAGTCCGCAATGCACGGCACTGACATCAGTCGCTGGCTCTACAATCAAGGAACAGCCACCGCAACGCCAACGCGTCCGGGCGATCTCGGCTACTTCATCGGCTATCGCATCGCCGAGGCGTACTACCTCAAGCAGACGGACAAAGCGGCTGCGCTCAAGGCGATCATCGAGGTGAAAGACGCTGATGATTTTCTGGCACGGAGCGGGTACGCACCGTGAGAACGGCCATGTGATGATCCGATCAGAAGCAGGGGTCGTTGATCGCCGAACGTTGGATTGTCGGACGAGTCATCGGAGTGGCGCGCGATACGATTCATGGCAGACTGGTTTGGGGAAACGGGTCGGCGGGAGTTGCACCCGCATCTCCGACATCGGTTCCTCTGGGTCCGGCCTTCGTCAGGCAATGGGAGGTCCTGCGGCGATGTCGTGGGATGGTGTGTGGTCGTAGGTAATTCCAGGGTGAAAGGGCGGAGGGACCAGCTCAACTGCTCCCGACTAGGCTGACCAGTCGACTTGCCACAACCTCTGAAATATCCAACACCGGCACTTCGCTTCCCGCGCCCGCGACGCCGTCCGAAATCATCGTCATGCAGAACGGACACGCCACGGCGATTTGATCGGCACCGGTCGCCAACAGCTCCTCGCTGCGCTCCACGTTGATGCGCTTGCCCTGCGTTTCCTCCATCCACATGCGGCCACCACCCGCACCGCAGCACAAGCCGCGACTCTTCGTGCGCGCGGGTTCGACCAGCTCAACAATGGGAAGTGCCTTCCGCAGCGCGTTGCGCGGCGCGTCATACACATCGTTGTAACGACCCAGGTAGCACGAATCGTGATACGCGATCTTGAGTCGCTGTCCATGCGCGGTATCCAGCGGCACGCGTCCGTCGGCCAGCAGTCGCTCGATGTACTCGGTGTGATGAATGACATCGTAGTGTCCGCCCAGATCGGGGAACTCCTTCCCCATCTGATGAAAGCAATGCGGGCAAAACGTCACGATGGTCTTCACCGAGTAGCCGTTGAGCGTTTCGATCACGCCCTTGGCCAGCATCTGATACAGGTACTCGTTCCCCATGCGTCGCGCGGGATCTCCGTGGCAGCTCTCTTCCTGTCCGAGGATTGCGAACTTCACGTTCGCCGCCTGCAGAATGCGCGCGAAAGCGACGGTGATCTTCTTCGCCCGATCGTCGAACGACCCCATGCAGCCAACCCAGAACATGATGTCCGGTTGCTGGCCGGCCGCCGCCATCTCAGCCATCGTGGGGATGTCCATGCCCTCGGCCCACTGCGCGCGATCCGCCGCGCTGAAGGCCCACGGACTCCCGTTCCGCTCGAGAGAGGTGAGCGCCGGTGCCAGTTCTTCCGGGAAACGCGACTCCATCAGCACGAGATCGCGACGCAGTTCGTTGATGATGTCGAGCTGGTCGATGGACACGGGGCATTCCTGCACGCACGCGCGACAACTGGTGCAGGCCCACAGTTCTTCTTCCGTGATCCAGTT
>JBEBIR010000190.1:0-6856 GCA_040080315.1 Gemmatimonas sp. | reverse complement strand
ATCGAAGGGTCATGGCGTATGGTACTCGCCAGGGTCCATTCGGTTCAGTCCGCCTCATTGCGCACCATCCCCCACCTAACACGCCCTAGAATCGCACGCCAACCGTGATGGGGAGATACGTCCACGACGTCGGGTCACGAAAGACGTTCACATACTTGGCCTCGAGAAACGTGGACATTCCGGACAGCAAGTAGGTCAGGCCAACGCCGACTTGAACCCCCATGTCTGAGCTCTCGGAAATGAGCCCTCCTGTCGTGCCAGCCAGAGAGAGCTTGGTGCGATAGATCCCACCACCGAGTAGCAGATAGGGGCGCTTGCCGGCCTTCGCCCCGCCGGCCGAGACCATGACATTGCCGACAAATCCCAGCCCGCTCAGCGTCGCGTCGGTCACGCTACTGAGGGTGGACTTGGCACCCCAGCGATCGTAGCTGACGTCGCCGCGAAACAGCAGCTTGTCGCGTGAGGCCGGCTTAAGGAACAGGTATCCGGCAACGCTGAAACCCGAGGATGCGATGTCGCCCAGGTCTCCCATTGGCAACGACAGACCGCCGCTGGCACCCACCGATGTGGCTCTAACGACCTGCGCATCCATCGCGCAGGGAATCACACACAGCAGGGCGAGCGTGACAGTGCGCAGCGATCGTGTCATGAGGGGGCTCCGATGAGATGGAGTGTGAAAGTACGCCGGGCTCGGGAAACCAGACGTTCAACTTGCCCTCACGCGCGCGCCTCCGAAAGCGGAGGCGCGCGCCAGATCGCCTAGAAGCGAATGCCGAAGGTGATCGGCACGTAGTTCAGGTTATCGCCATCGCCAAACACGTTGATGTACTTCGCTTCAAGGAACGTGTTGAACCCGGACAGATTAAACGACATGCCAAGGCCACCCTGGATTCCGGGATCGCTCGAGGTAAATGAAGTGGACACGCCGGAGACCGACGCTGACGACTTCGTGCGATACATGCCGCCGCCGACCACCAGGTACGGACGCATGGCGGCTGTCGACTCACCCAGATAGAAGATGCCATTGCCCGTGAAAGACAGGCTGCTGAAGTTGGCATTGACCACGCTCGACTTGGCCTTCCAGCTGTCGTATCCCACGTCTCCGCGAAGCGCGAGCTTCATGGTAGACGGCTTGAAATAGAGATGACCGGTGCCGTTGTATCCCGCATCGACATTGTCGCTCAGATTGCCCATCGGCAGCGACAGGCCGCCACTGACACCGAGCGAAATCGTGCGCGTGGTCTGCGCGGGCAAGACGAAAGGGACCGCCAGCAAGCTGACGATTCCGAAGAACTTCATGGATAGTTTCATTGAGTCTCCCATCGGGTGATTGAACAAGGACCCACGCCTGCACGTTCAGTCATACACGTGGAAAATACCCGCCGACACCCCGCTTCGAACTCGCTCGATTGGGTGAGTTTGGCCTATTCAGGAATTGCCACAACCTTCGTCACGAAATACTCGGTCTCGCCGAAGCACGACGTGGGCACATAGATGTGCTGTTCGTAGTGCATCGTGACCCGTTTCCCGCTGAGCCCCTCAATCACATGGGCCAGTGAGTCGCTGCGTACCGTGAACGAAAAGCTGTCCGAGCGAAAACCCTTGGCGATATCGGTGTACAAGGTGCCTTCCCACGTTTTGCACACAAATCCCTTGTGGGAGATCTTCTGCACGTACCCCGCTCGTTGGCCGCTGGAGTAGCTCCAACTCAACGAAACGAAGGCCCACAGCGCAAAGGCGGTGATTGGAACGGCCAGCAATGTGAATACGGTGAGCTTGCCCCAGTGCCGACGGGTGAACGAGCGCCGCGGCGGTGCTGGCGGCGGTGGGACGATCGGTTCGGTCGGCGGATCGGTGTTTTCGGCCATGGCCGGAAACTGTGCCAGCATACCCGCTCGCGCTACCTTACCAGCGTCCATTTCCAAGAGCCCATCGTGTCGTTTGCCCCTCGTCGCCCCACCGTAACCACTCGGGTTCGCGGAGTCCCTGTCGGTTCCGGTCATCCGGTCGTGGTGCAGTCCATGACCAATACCGACACCGCCGATGCCGCGGCCACGACCGATCAGGTTGCGGCACTGTTCGAGGCGGGCTCGCAGAAAGTCCGCATTACCGTCAACAACGACGAGGCGGCGCAGGCCGTTCCCGAAATCCGTCAGCGACTCGAGGACCGCGGCCTCGACGTCCCGCTCATTGGCGACTTCCACTACAACGGCCATCTGCTGCTGGCCAAGTATCCCGCGTGCGCGGCCGCGCTCGACAAGTATCGTATCAACCCCGGCAACGTGGGCTCAAAGCGACGCGATGCGAACTTCACCACCATCGTGCAGGCGGCCATCGAGCACGACAAGCCCGTGCGCATTGGTGTGAACTGGGGTTCGCTCGATCAGGACTTGCTCACGCAGATGATGGACGCCAACGCCGCGACTACCGAGCCGCGCGACGCAAAGGACGTCTACATGGACGCGATGCTGGAAAGTGCGCTCCGGTCGGCGACGCTCGCCGAGGAAGTTGGGCTAGGGCACGACAAGATCATCGTCAGCGCCAAGATCTCCGTCGTACCCGATCTGGTGGAGTGTTACCGTCGTCTGGCGACGCGCTGCGACTATCCGCTGCACCTGGGGCTCACGGAAGCGGGAATGGGCAATAAAGGCGTCATCGCCTCCAGTGCGGCACTGGCCATTCTGCTGGCCGAGGGAATCGGTGACACCATACGGGTGTCGCTGACGCCGAAGCCCAATGGCGACCGACGCGAGGAAGTGTTCGTCGCGCAACAGATCCTGCAGTCACTTGGACTTCGGTCGTTCGCTCCGCAAGTCACCGCATGTCCCGGCTGCGGTCGTACCACCAGCACGTTCTTTCAACACATGGCCGAAGACATTCAGGGCTACCTGCGCGAGCACATGCCGCGGTGGCGCGATACGCGCCCTGGTGTCGTCGAGATGAAGGTCGCCGTGATGGGGTGCGTGGTGAACGGACCCGGCGAATCCAAGCACGCCAACATCGGCATATCGCTACCCGGCACGTTCGAAGATCCGAAGGCTCCGGTCTATGTCGACGGCAAGCTCTTCACAACGCTCAAGGGCGACAAGATTGTCGAGGAATTCCTGATCATCCTCGAAGCCTACGTCGAACGGAACTACACGGCGCTCAGCGTCGGCTGAGTTCGTCCGCGGCCGCAGCCAGCTCGTCGACGATCGGTGCGGCGAATCCCACCGCTCGCAGTCGTTCGGCGATGCGCGCATACCAGCGCACCGTACCCTCGCGATCAACCGAAAAACGTCCCCACACCGTTTCCGGAAACGACGTGCGTCGCAGGTCCGACAGGATCGAGTTCGCATTGTGCACCTTGTCCGCCGCGCAGACCCACAACGCGTCCTCGCTCGCCAGCGCCAGTCGTTCGAGATAGTCATTCTTGCGGTCATCGTACGACATCTCGATGCCGTCGTCATCCGTGCGACGCTCCGTAACCGTCAGCACCGTGCTGAGCACCGAATTGCCGAACTTGTGTCCGATGCGTTCCTCAAGCATCTCACGCGTCCAGCCTTCGCGCACGCAGTCCTCGACCACGTCGTGCAGAATGCCCGCCACGACCGTGTCATCACCGCACCCATAGCGTGTGAGAATGACCGCCACGTTGGCCGGATGGGTCAGGTACGGCAGTCGCGTGCCTTTGCGCACCTGTTGATCATGATGCTTCGCCGCAAAGGCGAACGCATGGTTGATGCGATCAGAATAGCCGGTCATCGCCCGTGTCGGCGTCAGAGGAATCAGGAGAGAACCGGAACATACGTGGTTCCGGCAAACCAAGCCACCAGTGCTTCGAGCCCGTGACGATCGGCGTCATGAAAGGTGTCGGGCAGCGCCGAGTCGATATCCAGCACCGCGAGCAGTGTGCCGCGCGCATCGAACACCGGGACGACGATTTCGCTGCGCGAACGCGGATCGCACGTGATATGTCCGGGAAACGCGTGGACATCGGCGACGATGATCGTACGCCCGTCTCGTGCCGCCGCGCCACACACCCCTCGACCGAACGTAATGTCGAGGCAGCCAAGCGAACCCTGATACGGACCCACCCGCAGCAACACGCCCGGCTCGACCACGCGATAGAAACCCGTCCACAAGTGTCCGAACGCGTGATGCAGGAGCGTGCACGTCGTCGCCATCGCGGCGATCGGATCGTTCGAGCCCTCCAGCAGCAGACGCTGCATGTCCAGCAACTGCGCATATGCCGCGTCTCGTGGCACATCGCGCAGGTCCGGAATAACCGGTTCCATCTCCACTCCGAGTGTTAGACGGTCTAATCGCGATCAAGCGTGCGTGACGCGAGCACTATTGCATGGGGCCGATATTCGCGATCAACCGCATATCGAGCAGAAGTATTACCAGCCCCTGAATGATGATACCTACGCCAGCGCCAATTCCCGCCGGACGCGGACCCATGCGCCAACTCGCCAACGCCAAAGTGACCCCCAGCATCGCGTAGCCGGCATTCAGTCCGGTGTTGAGCCAGAGGAAGTTCAACAGTTGCTGCGCGCCGGCGTAGTCGCGCAACGCCAACCCGCGCCAGCCCCAGGCCGAGATCGCCACATCGACCGTGCCCCACAACGCTGTCTGAACCGCAAAGTGCCAGAGCAGCGGTGCGCTCGTCCGACGCCACGTCAGGAACACCAGGATCAACGCGCCGAGCATGAGGCTACCGCCACCCCACAGCGCCAAGCGCAACAGGTGTCCCCGCTCAAGTGCCGCTAGCGTATCAGCCCACATAGCGCGGACAGTAGCTGACTGCCGGAGAAATCACGAGACCGCCGACACGTCGCGACTCCACAACACGACGGCCCGCACACGCTGCTGTCGTCGACGCGCCCGCTGCGTGGCTTGCGACAACCAGGCCAATGGAGTCTTCCCCTGACGCACACAGAGAATCACATCCGACGCCCCATCGCCCGCGTCCTGCTCGGCATCCGGCAGGTAGATTCGCAGATCATACCGCTCCGCCAGATCTCGAGTCCGTTCGGTACGGGTCTCGTGCGGTCCCGTGCCAGACTCAGCCAATTGGACGTCGATACGGGCATCGCGCCCCAGCGGAATCACGTGCACCCCATCGTCGGGTTGCCGGGTGGCTGTGCTCGCAGTCGGCGCGTGATTTCGCGATCCAACGCGCAGCAATCGCCCCAGCACCGGCGCCCGACTCGGCGACTCCACCACCACCACGGCGCGCGACTCGCGGCTTGCCGCTGCCGCGGTGCCCAGCGCCACGGCAGCGGCCATCACCGGATCCGCCGACAGCACGTCGACCCGCCCAACCACATCACCCACTCCGGTGAGTGCAAGGTGCAAGACCACAAACGTGTCGCTTTCGCGTTCGATGACCCGCAGCATGGGTGGTCGATCGCGCCGGACATGCCGCCGCTCCTTCCCTCCGTCTGTTTCACGCGTGTGGCGCAGCACGAGCGCGGCCGTGATTCGTTCCACCTCCGTCGCATCACCCACCATCGGACGCCGGAGTTCGCGCGTGAGCACCACACCGAACCCGAACGCGACGCCCAGCGCCAGCGCCGCCACAAGCATCGCGAGCGGAGGTATATCGATGTGAAACCGTCGTTCAAGGGCCGCACGCTGGACATCCTGCTGCGCCAATTGTCGACGCGTGGACAGCAGCAGTGTTTCTTCCTGCGCCATGCGGAGCACCAGCGCATGGCGCAGGGAATCACGCGCATGCTGTGCAACACTATCCGCGCTCACCGCCGTCGCGTCGGTCGTCTGGCTGTCGGAGACAACAGGGGATGACGTTTGCGGCACCGTCGAGGATTGCGGCGCCGTAATTGACGTCAGCACCGCGCGCGCGAGACGCTGCTCCGCCAACCGCACGAGTCCCGCACCCAGTGCCGTGAGTCGCGACGTCAGCACCGCATAGCGCGCACCTGGACCACCCAGTGCTGCGTGCGCCTCGCGTTCCCGATCCACCAGGTCGATGCTGTCGATCAACGCGCGAACGCGCGGTTCGTCTTTCATCAGCGGCGATTCGGCCAGCGCGCGATAGCTGTCGGGCAGCGGAGCCTTTCGCGCGCGCGTGACGCGCGCCATCAAGTCAATGGCTGCGCTGTCGGGCCTGAGGCCCGAACGGACAACAATCGTGGATTCGCTCAATGCGACCATACGAGTGGAATCACGACGAATCGAGTCACCGAGGCCCGGTGGACGGGTGACCGCTTGAAGCGCTCGCTGTTGCTGGACCATGCTGTCCAGTCGCCGCACAATCAGCATGGAATCCGGCGCCAGCGGCAACTCGGCGATGCGACGGCGTAGCTGATCGTCGAGTCGACGCGGCAGCAAGACGAGGACGAGCAGCGTCGCGGCGACGGCGACGAGACCGGTACCGGCAATCCAGTAGCCCTGCCGCGCCGCGTTTCTGGCGCGCGCGGTAATCCACGCGTTTCGCAGTCCGATCATGAACGAATGAAACGCGGGGGCTGGCGCCTCGCGTGGGCCCCGTACCGGGCGCGGTCGTCCTCCGAAGTGATGTCATGCGCAAGGCGCTCTTCGGCGTCCCACCCTTGACGCGCCTGGAGCCGGCCGGCTACGCCCCGGTCGTGTCGCGGCGGGTGTACCAGGGGCTGGCCGATCGCGCGTCGACGGCGCTCGGCGCGGGCCACGCGGTGATCGCCGACGCGGTCTATGCCGACCCACGCGACCGTGAGGAGATTGCCGCGGTCGCTCGAGATTCTGGCGTCCCGTTCACGGGCTTCTGGATCGAGGGGCCGCGGGAGGTCTTGGCGCAACGCCTGAGCGGCCGTGTCGGCGACGCCTCCGACGCGACGGGCGAGGTGCTCCGGCATCAGGTCGTGTCCGGTAC
>JBEBIR010000189.1:0-6858 GCA_040080315.1 Gemmatimonas sp. | reverse complement strand
AACGCTTCGCTGGACTGATGATAGAACAGCGTGCTCGTGCCGTTGGCGGTAAATGGATTGACACCATCCGGCAGCGCGTTCAAATGAATCGACACAAATGCATGCGCGTTCATTCGGCGAGCCGCCACACCGCGTTCCGTGAGACCCACCGGTGCGAGCGTCTCGCGCGTGAGCACCGGATTGGCACCCCGCGCGCGCAGCATATCAACCAGCAACATCGCCACCGGAAGTACCGCGTCGCCCTCGTACAATCCCGTGGGTCCAGTCGCACCGGCAGGCGGATGCCCCGGATCAACGGCGATCGTGAGTCCGGTAAGCGGGCGCGCAGCCTGCACAACCGGCGCGCGACGAATGCGCAGCACGAAGGCCCGGCGACGCTCGTCCCACAGCGGCAACCATCCGTACACCGATTGCGACAAGGCGAACGTCACGCGCACGCGGTTGCTGCCCACCTGATCCCAACTGATCCGGCGGATGAGCGTGTCATTGCCCAGGATCGGTGAAATTTCCGGATTGGCCTGCACCCCGTACATCGTGAGCACGAGCGTGCGACCGTCGGGCTCCACAAGAAATGCCGGGCGCTCTCCCATGATCATCGTGACGTCAACCCACTCGGGCGATGGCGCGACGCGCAGTCCGCCCGTGACGCGCCGTGGCATCGCGCTCCCATCGGGCAGGGCCACCACGTCTTCGTTGGCGACCCACACGTCCAGTGCGTCATCCAACTTCACGCGCGTCGAGCCGCCCTGACGTCCAGTAATCTCAAGCACCGTGCCGGAAAGCAGCAGCCACTTGTAGGTGCCCTCCGGAATCGTCCGCGCATTCACGACGCGATCGGTATCGCCAGCCGCCGGGTTCGTGCTGCGCAGCACACCCAGCCATCGTTCGTTTGGCAGTGGAATACGCACAACCGGCACGGCGATGCGCATGGTGTCGGCGCCGCGAGTGGCCACGATGCGCGCGGCGGTCACGAGCTTCGCCGCCTGCACGTCCGTTGCAAACACGATCCCGACGTCGGCGTCCGGAGCGGCGGTGTTGGGCAGTATCGGATCAGGCGCTACAGGATCGCGCGCGCCCGACGCAGCCAGCGACGCCGTGGTCTGCCCGCGCGACAGCGCGATCATGGGTCGCCGCGTTCCATCCGACAGCTCGAGCTGCACACTGGCGTTGACGGACGCGCGCACGCTCACGCGAGTCCAGTCTGATCCCGCGACCCGCATCCCACGCGCCGGACTGACCGATGCACTGTCAGCCAGCAACGGTCCCGTTGCCAGGAGCGGCATGCGTGTCGAATAGCGGACGCGCACTGAACTGCGGACCACTTCGTCGCCACGTGTCACCACCAAATCATATTGCGGCGCCGACAGCGGCGGATTGACCATCCACGCGATGAACGCGCCGTTTGGGGCGACGTCCACAGCCACACCATTGATCGACAAGGTCGCGTCACCCGAACCCACACTCCCTAGCAGGAAATTGGAGTCGCGACTGACGATGAGCTGATTCTCGCTTGGATACTGCACGCGGAGTGCGAGGGCTGCGCCGGACACGGAAGGGACCGGTGGCAACCCAATCGGTACAGCTCGAATTGCGACGTCTTTGGGCGGTACTGGCGAGGTGGTGCGTGACCCCGCACCACCGACCGTGGTCGACCCGGATTGCGCCGTCCGACACGCGCTGAACGAAATCAGGATCGCGGCAGCCGTTGTGCCGAGGGGAATCCAAGCGCGTCGTTGGATCGTCTGAACCTGGTATCGGGTCTTGCTTCGGAAAGGCATGGCTGCAAGCTGCCCCATAGCCGTTGTGCCGTCCAGCCGCCCATTTGACCGGACTGACACACTGGGACCATCTTTCCGTTGGGGCTGAATCGTTCGCCATTGGACGCCAGCCTGAACAAATCACTAAAACCAGATGACCCTTTGCTCCGTAGGGACATCACCTGCCTCCGCTCGCCTCATGATTCGCCGCATGAATCTGTGACCGTTTCTGCCCCACATTCCCAGCCACCGTCCTCCAACGGGGACTCGCGCATCGTTGCGCGCGTTTTTGCGTTGACCGACGTTGGGCGCTCGCGCGAACACAACGAGGACACCTTTCTGGTGGCCGACCTCGAGTCAGGCGAGCCAGTAGGCTTTGAGGCGGCCCCGCGTGACATGCCGGCCCAGGCGCATGGATTGCTGTTCCTGGTCGCTGACGGCATGGGTGGCGCTGCGTCCGGCGAGTTGGCCAGCAGCATGGCCTCAGACGCCGTGCTCGACGTCATGCGCGTCGAATGGCAGGGTCTTGAGGGCCCCACCGCGGAGGCGTTCGCGACCGCACTACGCGACGCCACCATTGCCGCCAACGGCCGCATTCACGGGTTCGCAAAAGAGAATCCCGAGCACCGCGGCATGGGGACGACCGCCACAATCGCCGGTCTGTTCGGTGACACCCTGTACGTAGCGCAGGTGGGCGACAGTCGCGCGTACTTGCTGCGCGACGGAAGCGCGAAGCAGCTCACCAAGGACCAATCGTTGATGCAGCGACTGGTCGAAGCTGGCGAGATGACGCAGGAGCAGGCCGAAGCCAGCGACCGGCGCAATATCATTCTGCAAGCGCTTGGGCCCGAGCCGCATGTCACCATTGACTTGACGCATCAGCAACTGCGACGTGGCGATACACTCATCCTCTGCTCCGACGGACTCTCCGGACTGGTGCGCGTGGATGAGATGGAACGCATCGCCGCGGGGTCCGCGAATGTCGGGCTCATGTGCCAGCGGCTGATTGCTCGCGCCAATGAATTGGGCGGGCCGGATAACATCACCGTCATCGCGGCGACGTTTGATGGCGCCACATTGGACACCTTGAGTGACGGCGATGCCGTCGGCTACAACACCTATCCGCTGGCCGGTACGCTGAATCACGATACGGCGGAGGAACCGCTGCCACCGCCCGCACTCAAGTCCCGTTTGCGCAGCGATCCCACGCCTCGCTACGGCACGCCGGCGCCATCGTCGGCAGCGCTGGAAGAGGAATTCGCCCGGGCTCGCGCCGCCGAAGACGACGCAGCACTCGGTGCACCCGAGGAAGTCGTTGAAGAACGACGACGCAAGGTGGAGCCGATTTACTTCGTGCTGGTGCTGATTGCGATCGCAGCCGTGATGTGGCTGCTGGTGAAGCTGTTGCAACCAAAGCCGTGACGGTGCACCGCGCGTGACGGCGAAGCCCCGTTAGCTTTTCCGCGTCTTCAGTAACGCCCGGGCCGCAGCCTGCTGCATCACGCGATCGCCGCTCCACGCGACCAGCGTTGGCACCACCAGCGGCAATTGCGCCGCGAAGCGCGGATCCCCGCAGCCTACGACAATCGTCTCACGCTGGAACGCGCGCGCCTGTTCCACCAGCGCTCTCACACGCTCGACCGTCGAGGGCAGCAGTGTCGCTCGTGATTTCATGGATCGATAGTCGGAAAACAATCCAATAATCAGTGGCCCACCGCTGGCGACGGTCGGTTCGGTTGCATCACGCGCGTCGTGTCCGCCGGCGCGTAGCGCTTCCGAAAGCGCGACCGTGGCCACCATCGTCGACTGCACATCGACGTCGTCATCAACAATCACCACCTCGGACACGGTGCCCAGGGTGGGCAACGGTTCGTTGACCACGCGAAGCACACGGTCCGCGAGCAGCGCGCCCCATGCCGTGTCCGCGCCGCTGGGCCGTCGCCAATCGTTCGGCGGTGAGGCCCACTGTGCCCACTTGAGCCGACGACGCATGGCTTGCCGTATGCGCTCCGGCTCGAGCGTTCCATCGCTGGCGGCACGCTCGAGCGCGTCCAGCGTGGACTCCAGTTCACCCGGATCGAGCAATACATCGCATCCCGCGCGCAGGGCCAGCACCGCCGCCTGGGCGATGTCGTGTCCAACCACGGCGCCCGCCATCGTCAGCGAGTCCGACACAATCAGATTGTCGTATTTGAGTTGCTGACGCAGCAACCACTGCAGCATCTCGCGCGACAGGGTCGCCGGTGCACCGCTCGAGTCGAGCGATGTAAACGCGACATGCGCCGTCATCATGCTTGCCACGCCGGCGGCAATCGCAGCGCGAAACGGCTGCAGATCCTGATCTTTGAGTTGGTCAGCCGCGAACCCCACAACCGGGAGTCGCACGGCGGGATCACTCGTGACCCGACCAATGCCCGGAAAATGCTTCGCACACGCCAGTACGCCTTCGGCTTGACACGCTTCAATCCAGGCCGTGACGAGCGTCGCCACGGCGCGTGGATCGCGGCCCATCGATCGCGTCCCGACCACCGGGTTTTCGGCCAACACGTCCAGATCGCACACCGGCGCAAGATTCCAATTGACACCCATGGTGCGCGCCTCGCGCGCGGTCAACCGAGCCGCGCGACGCAACGACTCGATGTCACCCAGCGCGACAATCGCGGCCAGCGGCGGAAGTCCGGTCGCGCCGGAGAACTGCTGCCCGGCGCCACGCTCAAGGTCGGCCGCAATGAGCAGTCGATGCTTCGACTTGATCTGCAATTCCTTCGCGAGTGAACGCACCACGTCCTGCTCGCCACCAATCAGCTGGAAACCTCCAACACCCAGTTCCAGCGCGGCATCGATGCGCGGACGCTCCTCGGCATAGCCACGCCCTGGCGTCCAACGCACCACCGGCACCAGCAACTGGGCCAGATCTCGACGAATACTCATGCGGCAGGCGTGTAGTGACCCAATGTGCGCGGGCCGCGCGCTCCCGTGGCTCCGGGCACGTTGCCGCTCCGACCGGTCAGGTGGAGATAGCCCATCAAGGCAAACGCGACCGCTTCCTTCGCTTCGCCGTCGAAGAACAGCTCATCGAATCGCACCACGCGCATCGGTCCCTCG
This sequence comes from Gemmatimonas sp., assembly GCA_040080315.1. GTDB lineage: Bacteria > Gemmatimonadota > Gemmatimonadetes > Gemmatimonadales > Gemmatimonadaceae > Gemmatimonas. The sequence continues at coordinate 1,996 of JBEBIR010000189.1, read as the reverse complement.
GCACGCGCGCCCGCCGAATGCGCCAGTGCATCAGCGATGGCCCGCACGAGCGTGGGGTTTCTGGCACCGCCGCCGGAAACAGCCACATCGCGTATCGGCTCCGGCAGAAAACGGGCGTACTGGTCGGCAATGCTCTGCGCGGTGAACGCCGTGGCGGTCGCAATGATGTCCTCGTCGCGATCGCTATTCGCGCGACACCGTGTCATGAACGCGTCAATGTATTCGCGCGAAAACCACTCGCGTCCTGTGCTCTTCGGCGGCTCTTCACGAAAAAACGGCGCGGCCAGCAAGTGGTTGACGACTGCGGTGTCCGCGGTGCCGGCGCGAGCCAGCATGCCATCGCGGTCGTACGGCAACTCGGGGCGCAGCGCACGCGTGACCGCGTCGATGATCACCACACCGGGTCCCGTATCGAACGCGCGCACGGCGCGCACATCATCCGGTTGTACGGCCGTTGATGGCGGGACGACCGTCACGTTGCCGATCCCGCCAATATTCTGCAACGCCCGCCACTCGGTGGCGTGAGCGAAGAGCCGCGCATCCGCCATCGGTACCAGCGGCGCTCCCTGCCCTCCGGCCGCCACATCGCGCGCGCGGAAGTCGGCGATCACCGCACAGCCTGTGCGTTCGGCAATCTGCGCGGCATCGCCAATCTGCCATGTGCTGTGTCCCGGCTCGTGCCACACCGTATGTCCGTGCGATGCGATCGCGGCCACATCGGCGCGCGCCACGCCGGCCTCGGCGAGCACCCCGGTGGCCGCTTCGGCCAACCAGTCACCGCAGTCGACGTGCAGCCGGCAATAGTCACGCGCGCTGCCCTGTCGCATCGCCGCTTCCAAGCGCTGCCGTTCGTCGGGCGCATACGCCCGCTGCGTGAACGCCAGCAGTGTCGACTCAATGCGACCATCCGCGGTGTCCACGAAGCGAACAGCGGCCGCAGAAATGCCGTCCAGCGACGTGCCGGACATGAGTCCGACCAGGACTGCACCGACGCGCGGATCAACCGATGAGTGCATCAGCCCGTGACCGGCGGTGGTGCGTGCGAAATGACGCGTCGAATCACTCCGCCCGATGCCGCGAGGCGTTGTTCGGCATCACCCGCGTCGATGCCCAATGCGTGCATCACGATGGCCAGCTTTACGGCACCGCCCGCCCTCGCCAGCAACACCCGCGCCTCATCGCGGGACACGCGTGACACTTCCATCACAATGCGCTCGGCGCGATCGGTGAGCTTCACGTTGGTCGCGCGCATATCGACCATGAGATTGCCGTAGCTCTTGCCCACGCGAATCATGGCACCCGTGGTGATCATGTTGCATACCAATTTCGTCGCGGTGCCGGCCTTCAACCGCGTGGAACCGGTGAGCACTTCCGGACCAACAATCGGCAGGATCACGATCTCGGCGACGTCGCGCATCGCCGGCGGCGGCTCACTGCACGCAATGAGTGCCGTGCGGGCACCCAATTCGCGCGCACGCGCCAGCGCGCCACGCACAAACGGCGTGGTGCCGGACGCCGCGATCCCCACCACCACGTCACCCGCCGTTACCGTGTTCGCGTCCATGGTGGCCGCGCCCTGCTCGGGATCGTCTTCGGCACCTTCAATCGGCGTGCGCAACGCCCGATCACCACCAGCAATCAGGCCGACCACCATCGCCGGATCGGTACCAAAGGTTGGCGGGCACTCACTGGCGTCAAGCACACCAAGGCGGCCCGACGTGCCAGCGCCGATGTATAGCAGTCGTCGGCCGGAGCGAAACGCCTGCTCGACAACCGTGATGGTGTGTGCGATCGCGTCGCGTTGCGAGGCGACCGCGTCGGCGACGCCGCGATCGTCCGCATTCATGAGATCGACAATCGTTTCCGCCGACGCGAGATCGATATCGACGGTGCGCGGATTGCGACGTTCGGTGACGCGAGGATCCAGCGTCTGTGCGGGCACGAGAAGGATTGGGGGAAACTGTCGCCAGTGTCGCACCCCGACTAGCTTCCACGA
>JBEBIR010000188.1:0-6870 GCA_040080315.1 Gemmatimonas sp. | reverse complement strand
TCCATGGGGTGAGAACACAGGCTACCGCGAGCCTACCAAGACGTGACGTCATGACTGAGATCTCGTTATGCCGTGAGCGCGAAGGGACTGACACTGTCGCCGAACACCGGGGCGTTGACGCCGAACTTGTGCAGCAACGACAGCATGACATCCGCCATCGGCGTGCCATCAGGCGCCTTCAGGTGCACATTGCCGGGCAGCATGCCACTCGCACCACCCATCAGCACCAGCGGGCAGCGACGATGGTTGTGAATGTTGCCATCGGCCATCGGTGAACCGTACACGATGAGCGTCTCGTCCAGCAGATTGCTGTCGCCGTCGGTCGTGTCCTTGAGTCGCTGCAGGAAGTACGGCAGCATGCTCACGTGATACTGGTTGATCTGGTTGAACTCGAGAATCGCCGACTCGCGACCACCGTGGTGCGACGCCGGATGGAATCCCTTGTTCGTGCCGCTCTCCGGGAAGGTGCGGCTTGACGCATCGCGCCCCGTCTTGAACGAGAACACGCGTGTCATGTCCGACTGGAACGCCAGCACCTGAATGTCGAACATCAGCTTCATGTGCTCGGAGAACGAGTCGGGCACACCCGACGGCGCCTCGGGCAGCAAGCGCTCTTCACCACTCTTGTTCTTCGCTTCCACCTGCTGGATGCGCCGCTCGAGCTCGCGCACGTTCTCGAGATACTGTTCGACGCGCTTGCGGTCGGTCGCGCCCAGGTCACGCTTGAGCGAGGACATCTCGCCCATCACCCAGTCGAGAATACTGCCATTGTCGCGGCGACGCGCCGTACGGTCGGCGTTGTTGCTGCCGGCACCGAACAGCAAGTCGAAGGCCGCGCGCGGATTGCGGATCATCGGCAGCGGCTGCGTCGGCGACGCCCAACTGATCGTGTCGGTGTACGCGCAGGCGTAGTTGTACGTGCAGCCGCCCGCCTGATCGAGATTCTCGATGCACAACTGCATCGACGGAATCGGCGTATCCTGGCCGATCTTGCGCGCCACGATCTGGTCAAACGAGTTGCCGACGAACAGATCGGACCCCTGCGTCTGCTTGGGGTGCGATTGCGTCAGGAACACCGCGCTCGACCGGAAGTGATCGCCGCCGATCTCCGGCGCCTCGAACGCTTCAGCCATGCGCACATCGGTGTTGCTGATGATGTTGACGTACTTGCGCCACGGCTCAAGCGAAATCAGCGCACCCTCGGGATTCAGCACGAAGTCGCGCCCCAATCCCTGCGGCGCCCACAAGTGCTTCGAGGCCCCCCAGGCGTTGGAGCCCGCCGCGCCGTGCACCGATTCAATGCACACGAGTCGCGTCCGCTTGGCCGCTTCACTCGCACCACCCACCTTGGCGATGAACCGCCCGGCGGGTTCCATGGCGTCGAGGTATGGCAACGCAATCGTAGCGGACATACCACGCAGAAACGTCCTGCGGTGCAGACTCTTCTGGGTCAGAAACTCCATCGGGCGAGCTCCTCGAAAGTTCAGGTCAGTTGTGCGACGCGTCGGCCGATACCGGCTCGGCGCGCTTGCTGCGAAATGCCTTGCTGTTCACTACGCCCATCACAAACGTCGAAAACCGATAGTCCTTGAGTGCCGCATCCCGTGAGATCGCGCGCACGGCCGACTGGTCGTACTCCTCGACGCGACGGCCGAGGGCGTACGCCATCAAGTTCTCCGTGAAGTTGCGCACCAGCGGAATGGGGCGGGCCAGCAGCGCCTTCGTCAGCTCAGCCGGCGTCGACACCTTGGCGCCGTCGTAGAGGTCTCCGCGGGTATCCAACAAGGCGCCGTTCTCGCGATAGCGCAGCTTGCCGGTCACATCGAAGTTGTCGAGCGCCAAGCCGATCGGATCCATGAACAGATGGCAGCTCTTGCAGGCCGGATTGGCACGATGCATTTCCATGCGCTCGCGCGTCGTCAGTTGCTTGCCATCCTTTGCGCCTGCGGTCTGTTCCAGATCGGGAACGTTCGGCGGTGGCGCCGGCGGCGGCGACCCCAGCAGCACTTCCATCACCCACTTCCCGCGCAACACGGGTGAGGTGCGATTGCCGAGCGAGGTCTGCACCAGCACACTCCCGTGTCCGAACAGTCCGCGCCGCTGATTGTCCGCGTACGCCACTTTTCGAAAATGCGCGCCGGCCACGTTTGGAATTCCGTAGTGCTTGGCCAGCCGCTCGTTGACGTAGGTCGAGTCGGCCGTGAACATCGAGAGAATGTTGCGATCGTTCCGCACGATATCCTGGAAGAACAATTCCGTTTCGCGCTGCATCGACTGCGAAAGCCCGAGATCGAAATCCGGGAACAGGAACGCGTCGGGATGCACTTTCTCGAGGTCCTGCAGACGCAGCCATTGTGCAGCGAATCGCGTCGACATCGCCTCCGCGCGCGGATCGGCCAGCATGCGCTTCACTTCCGCGTTGAACACCGCGGGATTCGAGAGACGCTTGCGTGACGCCTGCGATTGCAAGCGCTCGTCGGGGATCGTGCTCCACAGGAAAAACGAAAGCCGTGACGCCAGTTCGTAGTCGTCGATGCGATAGTCCTTGCCCGCGACCGCATGTCCCGGCTCCTTCTCGAATCGGAACATGAAATACGGACTGGCGAGCATCGCCTGAACACCCAGTCGAACGCCGTCTTCAAACGCGTTCGCATCGTGGCTCTTCGCGCCCTGATCGTAGAACTTGAGCAGACTCTCTCGATCGCGCGCGGTCACGGGGCGGCGATACGCGCGCGCCGCGAGGCGCGACAGGATCTGGTCTGCGCACGCGCGCTGCGCGGCCTTTGCCGTCGGCTGGCACGTGAAGATGCGATCGCGACTGGGTGAGTTGGACAGGCCCGTCACGTTGGTCGGACCGGTGATCAGCACTTCCATCAGCGGCGGCGGCTCGGTGGTGCCGGCCGATCCAGTGCCACTCGACGCACGCGACCAGTCGTGCGGTTTGATCAGATCTTCGTACGGACCTTCGGACTTCCGGAGAAATGCCACCGACACCTTGCGTTGACCGGCCTTGATCTTGATCGGTTCGGTGCTGATGAAGTCGGCACCAGCCGGCAAGTCTGCCGACTCGCCATTGCGACCTATGCCGCGATCATAGCGCAGCAACGCCACGCGCTCGCCGTCGATCGAAATGTCGAGATCTTCGATGGGACGACCCACGCCGCCGCCGACATTCAGGCGAAACACGTATTCGCCGTCCGCCGCGAAATTGTTGGTGACCACCATGCCGCCGCGCGTGCCGTACGGCGTTCCCTCGATGTGATCCCACGGATGCTGTGAACCAAATGGCGACGTCTTGAAAAGCGACTGCGTGGGCACCGCACTGCGATCGCCAATGGCCATGCGGCTGACGGACGCCGCGGCGTTCAGGTATCCGTCCAGCAGCGTCGGCGACAGCGACTGCACGTCGGAGATGTTGTCAAAATTCGCGCTCTTGGTGTCCAACGGCAGCCAATCACCCGCATTCACATCCAGCCCGAACAGATCACGGATCACGCGCTCGTATTCCGGGCGATTCAGTCGCTGAAACGTGCGATTGCCCGGATTGATCGCCGTCGCATCCATGAGGCGTTCCAGCGTTTCCGTCAGCGCGAGGAGCGTGTCGCCCGTTGGACGCCGTGAACCCGGTGGTGGCATCATCTGCAGGCGCAGCTTACGAATGACCTTTTCCGACACGACCGCATCGTCCGTGGCGCTGTCAACGTCGAAGCCGCGCAAGTTGAGATTGCCGCGCTTCATCGTCGGGCTATGGCACGAGACGCAATACCGCTGCACCACGTCGGTCAGCGCGCTGGTCGCGATGCCGCGCGCACCAAGCGTCGTGCGGGCAGACGCGGTGGCGGACGGGCGACTCGGGTGACTCACATACGTCCCGATCGCGCGATGCGGCGTCAAACGCGGTGACGACTGCGAGTGCGACACCCGTGGCAAAACGGCCGTCATCGACGCCGCGATCACACACACGCTGAGACTCGAATTCAGAAGCTTCATGCTGCCGGCTGCTCCACGGGAAAGAGGCGCAGGACCACGCCTCGGGATGCCGCACGCGACACAGTCCGGCAGGTAGGAGGCCGGACCGGGACGTCTATAGTTGCTATCGGGTAAAATACGCGGGAATCGTGCCCAGCGCTGAAACCAGACACTGGGACGTTGCCGGAGTCGTGAAGGCGAGCAACGCCGTAGTTTCCCTGCACCCGACCCATCGCCCTCACGCGATCCCTTCCATGTCTCATCCTGCCCTTCGTTCACTGGCCCTCCTCGCCATGTGCATGGCGACCCAGACCGCGCCAGCGGTCGCCCAACCCCCGGCCGGTTGGCACAGCTTCACCAAGGAGTTTCAGGCGTATGTGGTGAGCGACGGCGTTGTGGGCGCCAGCGTTTTGACAATGCGCGACGGGCGTATCACGGCGCGATTTGTGACCGGCGATCAGCACCGCAGCGGGAGCATCGCAGTGAATGAGCATACCATCTTTCACTGGGGCTCGATCACCAAATCGCTCACCGCGATCGCCATCCTCCAACTTCGGGATCGGGGTAAGCTGACTCTGGACGACAAGATTATTCGATTCGTACCAGAACTACGACAGTTGCACGATCCGTTCGGTGCCATCGACAACATCACGCTGCGAATGCTGCTCTCACACTCGGCGGGCTTCCGAAACGGCACGTGGCCTTATGGGAACGGCAAGTCATGGGAGCCCTTCGAACCGACCACCTGGAATCAGTTGGTGGCGATGATGCCCTATCAGGAGCTGCTGTTTCAGCCGGGGTCGCGCTACAGCTATTCCAACCCTGCCTTCGTGTATCTGGCCCGCGTCATTGAGCAGGTTTCCGGCGACCCGTGGGAAGGTTACGTGCAGAAGAACATCTTCGCGCCGCTGGGAATGCATCAGAGCTACTTCCGCAACACCCCGTACTACCTGGCCGCCAATCGGTCCCACAATTACACGGTGGTGAGTGACAGCGCGACGCGAACCACGCTGACCGTGGACAACGGCGCCGATTTCGACCCCGGCATCACCACCCCAAACGGCGGCTGGAACGCGCCGCTGGGCGACCTGGCGATCTACACTGCGTTCCTGACTGGAAAGGCATCGGCTGGTAGTTCTCAGGCGAACTACGACCACGTGCTCTCGCGCGCCAGCCTTCAAGAGATGTGGAAGCCAGTCGTTCCAATGACCACTGGATACGAAGCCGCCAGTAACCAGCACATGGGCCTCTCGTTCTTCCTGAACGGCACGGACCAGCGACGGATCATCGGCCACACCGGCTCACAGGCGGGTTTCCGCGCCTTCTTCTACTTCAATCCGGCCACCAGTGCGGCCGTGATCGCCGTGTTCAACACCACGAACTCCGTGGCGCCGGCTGAAGCGGCCTATCGGCATATGCACGAGGCCGCGCAGGCGCTGATCAGGTAGACTCGCATTCACGCCATCCGCGCGGACCCGCGACCAGACTCGTGCCCATCCTGAAACGCCTCGGTCGCGATGGTGGAACAACAGAGGAGAGACGGAAGACTAGAGACGGCAGACACAGACGCGGCTGGTCTTGGTCTCATGTCGCCCGTCTGGCGTCTCTTGTCTGTTGTTCCACCCTCGCGAATGAGGCGTTTCAGGATCGACACTAGCCTAAGCGCGCCGTGGGCTTGAGCACCGCATAGAGCACATCGTGCACCGGCGTCGGCACCCCGTGTTGCCGGCCAAGCCGAATGACCGAACCGGTCTGCAGCTCAAGCTCCGAATGGCGACCAGCCATGATGTCGCGCTGCATCGACGCTGTGCCCTCCACGGGCAACATGTCATATCGCGCCCAGGTGCGCTCCACCGCGTCATCCCCCAGCGCGACCCCAACCCCCGCACCCACCGCCCGCACTTCCCGAAGGCACGCGTCCAGTAGCGCCCGGGTTTCCGGGACACTGCGCATCACACCAATCGGCGCTCGCGTGGCCGCGCCTACGGTGCCGAAGGGATCGATGAACAGGAACTTCTCCCACATCGCCAGCTCCATCTGCTCCGGCGAATGCGCATGCAGTCCCGCTGCCCTCAGCGCCTCGGCGAACGGTACGATCTGCTCGCGCGCCGGGGCGTCCGCTGGTGTAGCGCTTCGCGCGCCAAACTCCATCATCGGCGTAACGGCCGTATGCGAAATGCGTGCTGGCGCGGTCTGTTCGGCAATGAGTCGCGCAAGTCCGTCCAAGACGTGCCCGTCACCCAGCACCTGCGCAAGCCGCGCGCTCGCCTCCACACCATTCTGCAGCGGAATCACCGCCGTACGCGGCCCAATCAAGGGCAGCAATGTTGGCGCGACCGCGTCGATCTGCGTGGACTTGACGCATACCAACACCACATCCACCGGACCCACGGACGATGGATCGTCGGTGGCTGACACATTTGGCAGATGGAGATTCCCGTCCACACTGTCGAGGAACAGTCCCGACGTCTTCAGCGCAACCAGAGTCGCGCCGCGCGCAATGAACGTGACGTCGTTCCCCGCATGAGCGAGTCGGGCGCCAAAGGCGCCGCCCACCGCACCGACTCCTACGATAGCTATTCGCATGGGAACGAACGTATCCGCACTCATCGGGAGAACGCCAGTGCGCTTTCACAGCGCACGGCGGGGAGGAAGGAGGCGGGAGGTTAACGTCTTCCGGGTTGCAGGGCGGAGGAACTGACGCGGGAAGGAGAGAGCAGGGGAGGTGCGCGGCTTAGTGCACAGGTTGTACTGCTCGAGATCGTGGCCGTACTTCTCCACCCTGACACCCTTGGAAACTGCGCTGCGCACGGGAACACACTGAAGGAACGAAAACCACACGGAAACAACAACACAATGGAGTTTGTGAGGTTACCCCGGTTTGGTAGACACCGGTTAGGC
>JBEBIR010000187.1:0-6873 GCA_040080315.1 Gemmatimonas sp. | reverse complement strand
AGCCGCGTCGCGCACGTGTCATGCGGTCCGCGCTCATGGTGCCGCCACGGCGATCGTGCGCTTCACCGGCAGTGGCATCGACGACGAACTCACCGTAACGGTGATCCGCTTGATGCGGCGACCGCCGGTGGTGTCTGCCGAAACAATCGTGGTCGTGGCCAGTCCGTCGAGCGCCTCGTTGTACCGCTCGCGGGTCAGCTCTTCCAGTGTGCTCCACGTGGGCCACGAACGCGCCATGGCCAACTGCAAGTCGGCGCGCGCCTGGGCGCGACTGCGGATGTTCGAGTCGCCAACCGAGCGCTGGAACTTGGTCGTGCCCATGGACAGCATCAGCACCACTCCGCTCAGCAAGGTCAGCGCCAGCACCACTTCTACCAGCGTAAAACCACGGCGCGCGGCTTTCGTCCGCCGTTGGGTCGTGTTCGGACGCATCAGTTTCGCCTCCATCCGGAACCCGCCCAGATGTACCAGGTGGGGTTTCCCGTGGCACGAGCAATCGTCATCGCGCGTGTGTCTTTCTCGCCGATGCCCTTTTGCGATCGGCCCGACGTGAGATAGAGCGTGATGGCCCGATCCGTACCGCCGTTGCGCTGCACGACCATCATGGGCGAGGAGCCGAACATCAGGGTCGATGGCACATCGGCCGTGGCCGTGCCAAACGCGGGTACGCCGGCTCCGCGGCCCAATACGACACGCTCGGGAATGGGGAACGGGCGGGTCTTCTCGCCGACATCCAGCGCGAGGTTATTGTTGCGATCCCAAATGGTGCGTACCACATGATGCGCGGTATCGAACACCACCAGCACGTTGTGCCCGCGGGAAACCGCCTCGCGTTGCGCCACCATGATGGCCATGCTCATGGTGCGCACGGCACCGTCAACCTGCGCGCGTTCGACGCGCACCTTCGGTAGAGCGATCGCCGCCATGAGGCCGATGATCGCTACGACGATGAGCAGTTCGATGACGGTGAAAGCCCGCCGATGCACGACCGTCGTCGGTCGCGCGAATCGCGTGGACATGAGTCTCCCGGGTGAGATGCGTCTTCAACCTTGACGCGCACTCGACACCGGGGTCACAGGCGGCGCGGGAAACTGACTCAGCCTTGGCTGAAATCGTCACAGCGTGACGGCCCGCGCCGCCGTTCTTGCGGCGCTACACTTCGACCTCTTCCACCTCTCTGGCGTTCTCGGCAATGATCTTCTGCGCCGCGTCGCTGGGAACCTGTTCGTAGCTGTTGAAGCGGCGGGTGAACGTCCCGTGACCGTGGGTCAGCGAGTACAGCTGGGTTGCATACAGGTGCAGTTCCGACTGCGGCACCACCGCGCGTATCGTGGTCCGATCACCGTTGGCATCGGTGCCCAGGATATGCCCACGCCGTCCCGACACGTCACCCAGCACATCGCCCAGGAAGGCGTCCGGTACGACGATCTCCAGCAGGTCAAGCGGCTCCAGAATCACCGGCCGACACTTGGGTGCGACCGCCTTGAACGCCAGGATCCCCGCCATCTTGAACGCCATTTCGTTCGAGTCGACCGAGTGGGTGGAGCCGTCGAACAGCTCGGCGCGGAAGTCGACCAGCGGGAATCCGCCCATCACCCCTCGCACCGACGCCTCCTGAATGCCGCGATCCACCGCCGGAATGTATTTCGACGGAATCACGCCACCGACGATCTTGTTGTCGAACAGGTATCCCTCGCCTCGCGGCATCGGACTCAAACGCACCCAGCAATCGCCGAACTGACCGCGCCCGCCCGTCTGCTTCTTGTGACGTCCCTGCCCTTCTGCCTTGGCGGTGAGCGCCTCGCGAAACGCGATTCGGGGTTTTGACAGGTCTGCCTGCACGCCGAACTTCCGCTTGAGCACCGCCATGGCCACGTCGAGATGTCGCTCACCCAATCCGCCCACGATGGTCTCGTGCGTTTCGGGATTGTAGTGCACGTCGATGGTGGGATCTTCGTCGTGCAGTCGCTTGAGACCCAACTGCAACTTCTCTTCCTCGCCACGAAGTGTCGCCCGCACGGCGAACTGCACGAGCGGTTCGGGAAATGCCACCGACGGCAGTCGAATCGGATGCTCGCGCGTGGAGAGCGTGTCATTCGTGTGCGTGTTGCGCAACTTCGTCACGCATCCGATGTCGCCGGCATGCAACACGGCCACTTCGACACGCTCGCGTCCGCACGGAATGGCCAGATGCCCCAGCTTCTCGGAGCCGTCACGCGTGGCATTGAACACCTCCTGGCCCGTGGCCACCCGTCCGGACAGCACGCGGAAATAGCTCACGTCGCCCACATGTGGTTCGGCCAGGGTCTTGAAGACCAGCGCGGCAAACGGTCCGCTGTCGGTGGCATGCAGCTGGATCGTTTCGTGCCCCTCGGCGCCGGTGAGTGCGTGCATCTCCTCCATCTCGTACGCGTTCGGCATCAGTTGCACCAATTCGGTGAGCAGCGCGCGCACACCAATCATGCTGTCCGACGAGACGGCGAACAGCGGGAAGAGATCCATGCGCTTCATCGCTTCTTTCATCCCGTGGATCGCGCTGTCGCGATCGATCTCACCACCGTCGAGGTATTTCTCGAGCAGCGTGTCATCGGTGGCGCTAATGGCTTCAATCAACTCCTGGCGATACCGCTCGTAGCGATCGCGGCATTCGGCCGGCACGTCGGCTTCCACGAACTCCCCTTTGGCGCCACCGGTGTACATGTACGCGCGCTGCGTGAACAGGTTGATCACGCCGCGGAAGTCAGCCCCGGCGCCAATCGGGACTTCCACCGGGATCACTTTGCTCGACAGCCGCTGCTTGATCTGCGCGTACACGCGATCAAAGTCGGCATGCTCCTTGTCCATCATGGACACCACAAACAGCACCGGGTCCTGACGCGCGACCGCTGCGCGAAACATCCGTTCGGTGCCCACTTCGACCCCGCTGGCGGCGCCAATCACGCACAGTGCGCCGTCGGCGGCCGTGAGTCCGGCCAGCGCGTCGCCCTGAAAATCGAGCGAGCCCGGCGTATCGATGAAGTTGACCTTGCTGTCCATCCACTCGAGGTACGCACACCCGAGTGAGATGGAATACCCGCGCTCAATCTCTTCGGGGAGATGATCGGTCAGCGCCGTGCCGTCCTTGATGGCGCCGTGGCGTTTACCCGAGCCGGCGGCGAAGCAGAGCGCATCAACCAAGCTGGTCTTGCCGCTCGCGCCGTGGCCGACCACGGCGATGTTTCGGATACCGGCGCTATCATAGTCTCGCATCGTCCACTCCACGCGCTACCGAGCGCGCGTTGGGCGAGCCACCACGTGGCCCGCATGGTGTGCGGGCCTGGCGGGACCGTTCTCGCCAACGTGGCGTCTGACGACGCCAATGAATGCGAGGCGGGCAGGTCAGGCCTCAGTACGTCCCGGCCCCCGGATGTGGGAACCATGAGTCGCCCAAGCGGGCGGCTATCCCTAGCCTGCGCCCGGGAACAGACGTCGGCAAGGGGAGCTTACCTGACAGCCTCGGCCGCTTCCGCCCTTGCCGATCGCAGCATCGTGATCGCGGTGTAGGCGACGACGACCACCACCAGCCATCGCACGTAGTTCAGCGGCAAAGACTTGACGATGAACGCGGCGATCAGCACGGCGGGGATGCCACCGATGATGAGACCGAGCGAAGCCTTGAGATCGAACCGACCGGTGGTCAGGAACTTGGCGCTGGCGATCGGCATCAGAAACGCGCACGAGCCCATCATGATCGGAAACGCCGCGATCGGGTTCATGCCCAGCATGCTGACCAGAATGAGGCATGGCCCGTAGAGGCCGATGCCCAAGGTCATGAGCGCGCCAAGCAGAAAGTTTCCAATCAGCGCCGCAGCCAGCTTGATGCCCTCCACTCCAAGGGCCTCGCCGCCGCCCGGAATCTTCCCAAGCGCCTGCAACACGGTGAGCCCGGCGGCCACCAACAGGCAGACGCCCATGCCAACCTGCACAGTTCGGCGGTCCCAACTGGAAACCATCCCGGCGCCCAGCCACGCGCCGAGCGTCGCGGCGACGATCATGGCGATCAGCGTGGTGGAATCGACCCCGACGGCCTGGGTGAAGATGATGGCCTGAACGATCGTGGCTAGCGTATGCCCGACGTTCAGCGTGCCAGGGATCTGCTCGTCGGGGACGGTCTTGAAGAATCGAAAGAACGCCGTGGTCGGCGCGAACGATCCGATCCCCAGGGTATCCCAGAAGACGGTGAAGAACCCTATGCCAACGCCGATCGGTGTTGGAGCCAATCCCTCGGCTGCCCGGGCTTCGCGCCGTTTCCTGGCAATCGCCGAGCCCAGCGTAAACAGATGGAAGACGCCGATGAGTCCGAGGGCGAGCAGCAGGAGGGTTTTTGCGTCGAGCGTCATGCGGAATGGCGGGAGGTGAGTGGCGGCAGGATGGTCTGAAGCTCGGGAACGATCCCATCCGGACGCGACATCCGCAACCACGCCGGGGCTGCTGCTTTCACTCTGGGATTGCCGAAATACAATCGGGCCGCGATCTGGTGATCGCGGCCCGAAAACTTCTGACGAACAAAGCAGCGGTCGTTACTCGCTCTCCGTGTCGAAGGTGAACGCATCGGCTTCCCGAAGCGAATCCAACCAGTTCTCCACCCCGGCATCATCCCTGAGTGTGCCCCCTGCTCCTCCGCCGATCTCTGTTGCATCGGACAGCGAGAAACTGAGTGCGCGCTCTGACCCTTCCGGCCAGTCTGGCATCGCCAGTCCGGCAGCAACCCGACGCAATGTCTGGCCGCACTCCACGAGCAGCTCCGAGGCACGTGCCTGCAGCGTCAAGTGGGGAATGTCGAGATCCCGTGTGACCAACCGACCCGTGGTGGCATCCCGCCACGCTGAGTCTCCGACCGCCCCGCGGCCCGGCCACACACCGAGATGTCGCACGACACCAGATTGAGGTGCTTCCAATCGCTCACTTTCGAACGTGGCAGCGATGGCCATGGCCAGCGACTGCGCATCGGCTTCGCCGTACAGCGTCACCACTTCACGCCTTGAGCGAGTACCGAAGGGAAGCACGGGAATCGAGTTCACGTGCGCGAGCACCGGCGAATCGCTTTGACGAGCCTCGAGTCGAACGAGGACGTCCATATGGCACCTCCATTGTTTGAGGAAACACGAAGTGGGGAGAACCGTCTTCCGTGCGCCGTTCACGGGATGGACTCTCGACCCCACCAGCCAGCAACCACAGGTCACAATCGGTTGACCTGATGCCTTCCGATTGTGCTACACCGAAGTGTCGGTCTTGGACAACCACACCCCTCCCAGCAGCGCTAACGCGAGAGATACTCCAACGGAAACCGCGCTGGGTATACTGGAAGTCACTGAATAACCAATTCGTAATGCAGCCGGTACAAATCCGGTCGACAACCACGTGTACAGCGCCGCGGCTGTGACCGTCGCAACGATTCTCGTGACACCCCGCAACGGCACGACCAGCAGCGACAGGCCAAATCCCCACGCGCTGGCGATTGCCAGATGATGCAGATAGCCGATGCCGAGTGAGGCGAGCGGCACGTCCGCCGACGAAATACCCAATCGGCCCAGCAGCCCGCGTCCGGCCAGCCGAAAGACGCGACCCGCATCATCGTCGCGCATGCCTAACCCGATCAGCGCCCCGCCGGTGCCGATGGCGGTCAGCGAGGCCGTGGCGAATGCCGCGTCGAGCAGCCGACGTGCGCGCGAGGGAGCCACCGTATCGTCCGAAGTGGTCTCCGGTACCGTTTCCGGTACGGTCTCTGTGGTGGTCTCCGACATCGGTGAAAGCAATCGAAGCAGGCACAACGGCTCAAGGCCTTGCCTCCCCGATAATCAGCGGCGGGGTTAACGAGCGACCAGTCGAGCCGTCCAAATCGACGTATCCTTTCAGGAACCGTTCTCCCGCCGAGGCGCCTCATGCCCTTGCTCCCGCCGCACCCTGCCCGTCTGCTTGGCTTGCTCACCCTCGCGGCCGCCGTTTCGGGCACGAACTGCGCCTCGCCGGCAGGGAGTGGCGCGAATGCGTCGGTGCGCCAGCCCTCGGCCTCTGAAATCGCCGCGCGAGAACAGACGGCCGACCAGCAGGTACAGCACGTGCTTAGTCGACTAGCGTTCGGTCCGCGCCCCGGAGATGTAGCGGCCGTTCGTGCGGTGGGCGTCGACGCCTGGATTGCGCGTCAGCTCGAGCCGCATCGCATCGATGATGCCAAGACAGAGCAATTCGTGGTGCAGTTTTCGACGCTCGGCAAATCAGCCGAAGAACTGATTGCCCAGTACCCGCCTCCCGGTGCTCAGCTGGCGCAAATGGCGCGGCAGAACGGCGGCAAGATTTCCCCCGCCGACTCCCTGAAGCTGCGTGACCAGGGTCGGCAGTCGTACGCGTTTCTGGGCGAGATCGCGTCAAGCCGAGTGGCGCGTGCCGTGATGTCGGAACGTCAGCTCGACGAAGTCATGGTGGATTTCTGGGAGAACCACTTCAACGTGTTCGCCGGCAAGGACCGCACGCGCTACTTCCTGCCCGAGTACGACGCGCAGACCATTCGCCCGCACACACTGGGCAAGTTCCGTGACCTGCTGGGGGCGGTGGCCAAGAGTTCGGCCATGCTCTACTACCTGGACAACTGGCAGAGTGGTGCCGACAGTGGTCGTCCAACGTTGCGTCAGGTGCCTCCCGTTCGACGGGCGGCCGCTCGACGCGCGGCCGCCGCTGCGCAACAACGTCCACAGCTCGCGCAACTCATGCAGCGCCGCCGCGGGTTGAACGAGAATTACGCGCGCGAGCTGATGGAATTGCACACGCTGGGTGTCGATGGCGGCTACACGCAACAAGACGTGATCGAGGTGGCGCGAGCGCTGACCGGTTGGACGC
>JBEBIR010000186.1:0-6905 GCA_040080315.1 Gemmatimonas sp. | reverse complement strand
ACGATCTCGGCGCCGCCGTCGCGCGCGCGCTGCACGATCGCGTCGAGCTGCGCGCGCGGCATGAGTTGCGTGACCGGAATGCCGCTGACAGTGGTGTATGAGATGAGCGGCACCATCGTATCGCCATGGCCACCCAACACCATCGCCTGAATGTCCAGCACGGACACGTCGAGCGCCTCCGCGAGGAACGAGCGATAGCGTGCGGTGTCCAGCACGCCGGCCATGCCGATGACGCGCTCGCGCGGAAACCCCGTCACCTGCTTGGCGACGTAACACATCACGTCCAGCGGATTCGACACGACAATGACGATGGCCTTCGGCGACGTGGCGCGAACCTGTTCGGCGACCGATTTCACGATCCCGGCATTCGTGTTGAGCAAGTCGTCGCGGGTCATTCCCGGCTTCCGCGCGATGCCCGCCGTGATCACGACAATGTCGGAACCGGCGGACTCGTCGTAGCTGTTGGTGCCGATGACCCGTGAATCGAATCCTTCGATCGGCGCCGACTCCCATTGATCGAGGCCCTTGCCCTGCGGAATGCCCTCCACGACGTCGACCATGACGACGGTGCGCCCGAGGGACTTCTCGGCAATACGCTGTGCGGTGGTCGCGCCTACATTCCCTGCGCCAACGACCGTGATCTTGTTGACCATGTTGAGTCGGTTCTCCGGAGCAATGTCCGTGCAGATGACGATGCGAAAGACCACTGCGCGCGCGGGTCATGCCATGCGCGATCGGCGATCACGATGAACTGTCGTCGCAAGTTAGATCGCTGGGCGATGCCGAGCAACGCCGATCACGAGACGCGTATCATCCACCCACTTCGCTGAGCGCCCGCAAGCCGCCAATGCGCATCTGGAGCAGATCATGCGCTTTTGGCTTTTCGGCAAGCGCCTGACGGAAGAGCGGCTCCAGCGGCTGGCCGGCACGCAACGCGTCGCGCAGCAACACCTCGTGATCGCCGAAGAGACAGGTGCGAAGCCGTCCATCGGCGGTCAGTCGCACCCGGTTGCACCGTTCGCAGTAGGTGTGCGTCATCGGCGTGATCACCCCGATCGAGCCGGGCGCGTCGCGAAAACGCCAGTACACCGCTGGCCCATTTCCCCGCGCGGGACCGGGATCGGGCTCGAGCGCGCCCATCGCCCGCACCCGCGCGAGCACCTCGTCGCTGGGCACGACGTGCTCCCAGGTCAACTCCCGCAAGTCGCCCACCGGCATGAGCTCGATAAAGCGCACGTGCCACGGATGCGATTGCGTCAAGGCGGCGAAGTCCGCGATTTCGTCGTCGTTGATGCCACGCATGACGACGACGTTGATCTTGATCGGATGTAGACCCGCGCGCTCGGCGGCCAAGGCCGAGCGCACGATGTCGAAGCCCAGATCGCGCCGGGCGATGGCGATCACCCGGTCGGCACGCATGGAATCCGCGCTGATGTTCACCCGATCGAGACCCGCCTCCTGCAAGGGGCCAGCGAGTTCGGGCAACTTCACGCCGTTGGTCGACAGTGAGATATCCTCGACGCCTTCGATCTCACGCAACATGCGCACAAGCGTCGTAAGTGCCGGTCGGATCGTTGGTTCGCCGCCAGTAATGCGAAGCCGTCGCAGGCCCAAGGGGGCCAGTTGACGCACGATCTCGGCGATCTCCTCGTAGCGGAGGATCTCGGTTTTCGGGAGCCAAGGCAGCCCTTCCAACGGCATGCAGTACTGACACCGGAAGTTGCAGCGATCGGTGACAGAGATGCGCAGGTACTCGATGGAGCGACCGAATTGGTCCGTCAGCATGTGCGTCTCGTCATGCGGTCGGATCCACCCAACGGCGTTCTCCGTCGAGATAGTGCTCGCGCTTCCAGATCGGCACGCGCTGCTTGAGCGCCTCGATCACCAGTTGCGTTGCGGCCAGCGCCGGTGCCCTGCGGGCGTGACCCGCCGCGATCGCCACGCTCACGTCGCCGACGACGAGCGTACCCACGCGATGCTCGACCGCGAGGCGAAGCCCCGGCGTCGCATCACCGATCTCGCGCACGATCGATCGCAGCTCACGTTCGGCCATGGGCTGATACGCCTCGTAGTCAATGCCCGCGACATCGCGACCGTCATGAAAATTTCGCACCGTTCCGAGAAACAGGCTGATGGCGCCAACCCCGTCGTCCTCGACCAGCGATGACAGCCGCGCGACGTCGATCGGGCGGTCGACGATCGCGACATGCCGAACCACGCCGCCGACAGTCGGCGCGATGCCCGCGCTGATCGCGGCGTCAGCCACCGGCGACCGGCGGAATGAGGGCCACTTCGTCACCAGCCACGATGGTCACCTCGCCCCGAACGAACTCATGATTGACCGCGACCAGCGGGTCCGGCGGAAGGACCGATCCGCCCGGCAAGCCTCGAAGCATGGCAATCACCTCGCGCACCGCGCACGGCAGCCGAACCGGGACGTCCACCCGGCGGGTGCCGAACGCATCAGCGTACGACGCAAACAAGAGGACAGGGAGGCTCATGTAATGGTTGAAGATAGCGCGTGTCCGTCAAACAGCGCACGGTTGTTGCCCGGGAACGCAAACGCCCCGCGACCGTAGCGGGTCGCGGGGCGCCGAGCCAGACGGCCTAGTTCAAGACTCGTAGTCGTCGTCGTCGTGATCATCCAGATGCGCGATATCGATTCCGGCAACCATCGCACGAAGCTCCTTCGAAGGCTTGAACACTGGCACGGGCCGCGCCGAGACCTCGACCGGAGAACCGGTGCGCGGATTGCGCGCCATGCGAGTCTTCCGTTGCCGGATCTTGAACGTACCGAAACCGCGCACTTCGATGTTCTTCTGCTCCTGCAGGGCGTCTTTGATCGCGTCGAGAAACGCGTCGACAACCCGTGCACAGTCCTTCTTGGAGATCGTCGGTCCAGCCGTCTGCGCTATTCGCGCGGTGACGTTCTCCACCAGATCGGCTTTCGTCATGGGCTCTACCAAGGGTTCGACGCGCGTCGGCGGGGGCAAAAGACGCAGCGTACCGAAGTCCGAACGTATGACCTTAGTGCTTATCAGTCAAGCGGTTGGCTCACCTGAGACACGACCTGGCCCGAGGGCGGTCACGAACTGGTCAAACATGGGGACCGCGTCATGCGGCCCCGGGGCCGCTTCTGGGTGGTATTGAACCGCAAAGATTGGCAACGTGCGGTGTCTCAGGCCCTCAACGGTGCCGTCATTGAGGTTGATGTGGGTGACCGCCAAGTCGGGCGCCCCATCGACCCCAGCCACCGATCCCGCCACGGCAAACCCGTGGTTTTGAGCGGTAATCAGCACGCTCCCCGTTGCCAGATCCTTCACCGGTTGATTCCCGCCGCGGTGTCCAAAGGGCATCTTCTCCGTCCGGCCGCCGAAACTGAGCCCGATAAGCTGGTGCCCCAGGCAAATACCGAACATCGGCATCCGCGCCTCGGCGAGTGTGCGAATCATGAGAGGCGCGTAGCCGACGGCGGCCGGGTCGCCGGGGCCGTTGGACAGGAACACACCATCCGGATGCATCGCCATCACGGTCGCCGCTGACGTATCGGACGGCACGACGGTCACCCGACAGTCATGCGCATCAAACAGGCGCAGGATGTTGCGCTTGATGCCGAAATCAAAGGCGACCACGTGATGTGCCGCGTCGGGACGGCCCCAAGAATACGCTTCTCGCGTGGACACCACCGTCGCGAGGTCAAGTCCTTCCATGCTTGGACACGCGTCAAGCGCCAGCAACGCTTCACGCGAAGGGGATGCGCCGACCGCTATCACTCCTCGCATGACGCCGGCCGAGCGCAGATGCTTGGTGAGGCGCCGAGTGTCGACCTCGGTGAGCGCAGGCACACCGCCCTCGACCAGCCAGTCGCGGAGACTGCCGGTTGCACGCCAATTGCTGTACGTGCGAGACAGTTCGCGCACAACGATGCCAGCCACCTGCGGTCGCGACGACTCGGGATCGTCGGTGTTGACGCCGTAGTTGCCGATCTGCGGCGCAGTCATGACCACGATCTGTCCGCGATAGGACGGATCGGTGAACACTTCCTGATAGCCGCTCATGTTCGTCGTGAACACCACTTCAGCCACCGACGGCAACGTCGGTCCGATCAGCCGACCGAGAAAAAGGGTTCCGTCCTCAAGGAGGAGGAACCCTTTGGGTGCGAGTGCTTCCACGCGCGCCCTACGGCTTGACGGGAGGCGTCACGGGCGCCGCAGGCGGCGACGTGAGTGGAGACGACGGAGCCGCTCCTGGTGGTGCAGCCGCCGGAGCCGCAGCAGGTGCGGCGATCTTATCAAGCACTGACTTCGGGGCGGTGCCACGCGATGACATCAGCTGCAGCACAAACGCCAAACCGAGGAAGATCCCACCGCACCACCAACTGGCCTTTGTGAGCAGGTTTCCTGCCTGTCGCGTCCCCATGACGGAGTCGGACGATGAACTCGCGCCGCCGAAGTTCGCAGCAAGCCCCCCGCCCTTTCCTGATTGCAGCAGGATGGCCGTGCCAAGCACGAATGCGTCGAGGATCAGCAGGACCAGAAGAAACGTGTACATGTCGCGAATGAGGTGCGGGGCAACAACCGAAACCGTTAGCCCTGTAAAATCGCGGTTTGCCCGACGGGATTCAAGTCCTTTGCCGCCTGTGGCTTGCGTCGATCAGGCCTTTTTTGATCAGCTTCGGACCATGCTGCTCCAGCCGTCCGGGTCGAGCGAGGCGCCTCCCACCAGCAACCCATCCACATCCGGGGCGGCCAGCAGGGTCGCCGCGTTCCCGCGGTTTGCGGACCCGCCGTACAGGATGGGGACCGCCTGAGCGGCCTTTTCTCCCAAGCGAGCCGTCAACGCCCGTCGCAGCACGCCGTGGATATCACTGGCGTCTTCCGGCGTGGCGGTCTTCCCGGTTCCAATCGCCCACACGGGTTCGTACGCCAGCATCATGGCGCCAACCTGACTGTCGTCCATCTCGGCTATTCCCGCAGACAACTGCCGCTCGACGACGGAGGCGGTCGCTCCTGACTCACGTTCTGCGAGCGTTTCACCCACGCAGAGCATCGGTGTGAGTCGCGCTTGCGCGACGAGCGCGCACTTCTTGGTCATCATGGCGTCTGTCTCGCCAAAGACATGTCGACGCTCCGAGTGACCGATCAGAACGACGCGCGCGCCGACGTCCCGCGCCATCAGCACCGAGTTCTCGCCAGTAAACGCGCCCTGCGCCTCACTGTGCACGTTCTGAACGCCCACCCAGATATCCGGGCGGTCACGCAGCGCATCGGCCACGGTCGTCACCGTGATGGCGGACGGACACAGGATGATGGTGCGATCCTGCTGTCGCGGAGTCAGCGCCAGAAATCGTTGCAGAAACGCACGCGCGTCGGTGGGCGTGTGATTCAGCTTCCAGTTGGCGGCGAAGACGGGCTTGCGATGCATGAGTGCTCGGATGGAGTGTCGATGTGCGGAAAGGAGCAGCGGCCGATTCAGCGCGAGTCGAGCGCGGAGACGCCGGGGAGGTCTTTGCCCTCAAGAAACTCAAGCGACGCGCCACCGCCCGTGGACACATGTGACATTTGCGACTCGAGGCCGGCTTCCGCCACCGCCGCGGCCGAATCGCCGCCGCCAATGATGGTCGTCGCGCCATGACCAGTCGCTGTGGCCATGGCGACCGCCACGGCACGCGTTCCCGCGTCGAACGGTGGCTTTTCGAAGACGCCCATCGGCCCGTTCCACAGCACCGTGCGCGCGTCGACGATGAGCTCGGCATAGCGACGCACACTGTCAGGACCGATGTCGAACATGGCGTCGCCGGCGACAATGTCACTGCGCGAAACCACGCGCGCCATCTCGCCGCGATCCATCGCCGGCGCCACCACCGCGTCGGTTGGCAGCACCAGTTTGGATCCGCCGCGCGCGAGAAGGTCTTTCGCCATGTCGAGCCGATCGGGCTCCACCAGCGACGTACCGGTCTCAAGACCCATGGCGCGGAAAAACGTACAGGCCATGGCGCCACCAATCAGCAGATGATCGACCTTGGGGAGCAACGCTTCGACGACATCAATCTTTCCGGAGATTTTTGATCCACCGAGAATTGCCACGAATGGCCGCGCGGGCGCCGAGAGTGCGCCACCAAGGTAGGCGAGTTCTTTCTCCATCAGCAGACCGGCAACGGCCGGATGACAATACTTCGCCACACCCGCCGTGCTGGCATGCGCGCGATGTGCTGCGCCGAAGGCATCGTTGACATACAGATCGCCGAGGTCGGCGAATTGCTTTGACAGCGCGTCGTCGTTGGACTCTTCGCCGGGCAGAAATCGCGTGTTCTCCAGCAGCAGCGTTTCACCGGCGCCTAGCGCTTGAGTGGCCGCAACTGCGTGCGCACCGACGGTCTCGGCGAGAAAGTCCACAGGGCTTCCCAGCAACTCGCGCAGACGCGGGACGACAGGTGCCAGCGAATACTTTGCTTCAGGCGCTCCCTTGGGGCGACCGAAATGCGCGAGCAAAATCACGCGCGCACCCGCCTCAAGCAGTGCCCGGATCGTTGGAATGGCGGCGGCAATGCGCGTATCGTCGGCGACTTTACCCTGCTCATCGAGCGGCACATTGAAATCGACTCGCACCAGTGCGCGCTTGCCGGACACTTCTGCCGGCGTGAGATCCCGAATGGTTCGAGTGGTCATGGTCGATTGTGCGCGAGCCCCGGCACGCGTGTTCCGGGGCTCGACAGGTAACGGTCAGGCGTACAGGAAGGCGGAGCGGCGCGCACGATCAGAGGCGAGCACCAACAAAACGCAACAGATCGACGCAGCGGGACGAGTATCCCCACTCGTTGTCATACCATCCGGAAATCTTCACCATCGTCCCGTTGATGACGATCGTGCTCAGCGCGTCGAGCGTACAGGAAAACGGATTCCCCA
>JBEBIR010000185.1:0-6937 GCA_040080315.1 Gemmatimonas sp. | reverse complement strand
GGCAAGAACTGGGGACACCTGCTTCACACCTACACGTGGGGCGTGCAACTATCGGTTGGACTGTTCGACGGGTTCCGTCGTGAGGGTCGGGTTCAGGAACAGATCGCGACCGCACGCGAGGCGGATGCCCGACTGCGCGATCTGCGCGCCCAGAGCGAACTGGATGTGCGCGCCGCGTTGCTGGATCTGTCGGCATCGCGCGAGCAGCTCGATGCGGTGCGCGAGCGCCTGGCGCTGGCGGAACAGGAAGTGGCACAGGCGCAGGAGCGATTTCGGGCCGGAGTCGCGGACAACGCCGATGTGATCAGCGCGTTGCTTTCCCTCAATGTCGCGCGGACCCTGCGGAACGATGTGCTGGCGGCATATCAGTCGGCGCGGGTGAGTCTGGCGAGGGCAATCGGCAGGGTCAGGGAGTTGCCCTGAGGGGATCCGAACGGAAAAACCGGTTCCCCTCAGCCGTCCATCCTGATTGCTTTCATAGCTATGCCGCTCCCAACCCGCGCCGCCGCCCTGGCTCTCGTCCACGAATGGACCCAGTCCGAGTCACTCCGAAAGCACATGCTGGCGGTCGAAGCGGCCATGCGGGCCTATGCACGCCGTTTCGGTGAAGATGAGGAACTCTGGGCGATCACCGGCCTGATCCACGACTTCGACTACGAACGTTTTCCTAACAACGCCCTGGCAGCCGACGTCGAACATCCGGCGGAGGGGGTTCGGCACCTGCGCGCGCTCGGCTGGCCTGAGGCGGTCTGCGAAGCGGTGCTCGGCCACGCGCACTATACCAACGTCTCGCGGGTGACCTTGTTGGCCAAGACGCTCTTCGCGTGCGACGAATTGACCGGACTGATCACGGCGTCTGCGCTGGTCAAGCCGTCGAGGGCCGTGGCCGACGTCGATGTTCCCGGCATTCGCCGGAAGATGAAAGACAAGGGCTTCGCCCGCGGCGTGAATCGAGACGACATCACCTCTGGCGCCGACGCGTTGGGGATCCCTCTGGACGAGCACATTGGTGTGGTGCTCGCGGCCATGCAGCAGGCGGCGAGCGCACTTGGACTCGCCGCCGCCCCCAGCGCTTCAACGACGTCCGGCGACGACGCGTAATTCTGATGAAACCTCCACGCCCGGAGTCGTCGCTCACGTTTCCCATCCCTTCGAGTCCCCCACGGGACACCGAAGTGGTGAGCGGGGAACAGGCAGCAAACGGCGACGACGCAGCGCGTGGTGGACGTCTTGATGAGAAGGTAGTGCCGCTGACACCGATCGAGCACGATCGACCTGTTGGCGGGAGTCCGCCGATCGGCGCCGATGCGCTCACAGAACGCGCGTTGGTGTTGGCGGCGCAGGACGGGGATCGAACAGCGTTTGCCGGACTAGTGCATCGACATCAGCGGCGCGCGTATGCGGTTGCACGGGCCATTGTGCTCTCGCACGACGACGCCGAGGACGCGGTGCAGGAAGGCTTTCTGCATGCGTTCCGTGCGCTCGAGCGGTTTCGTCCGGAGCAGGCGTTCGGCGCGTGGTTGCATCGCATTGTGGCAAACGCCGCGCTGGATATCGCGCGACGCCGGAAGGTGCGTGACGCGGACGAGTTGCCGGAGACATTGTCGTCGCCGCATCGAGATCCCGCCGAAGCAGATGAATTGCGATCACGGTTGGCGCAGGCGCTCGGCACACTGGGCGACCGGCAGCGATCAGTGATTGTGTTGCACGATGTTGAAGGGTACAAACATGCGGAGATCGGAACGCTCCTCGGAATTCCCGAAGGCACCGCCCGATCAGACCTGCACCACGCCCGAGCGCACCTGCGGCGCTTGCTGGGCAACTTGCGGAGCACGGAATGAAGGACTTCAAGCGGATCGACAAGGAGCGGAGCGCGGGAGCAGATCCCGACGTGACGGCCCGGTTGCGTGCCGCATATGCGGCGCCAGTCGACGACGGGTATTGGCAAGGGCTCGAGCAGCGCATCATGGCCCGACTGAACGAGTCCCCGGTCGTTGCCTGGTGGTCGGTGCTCTCCGAGTGGCGGACGGCCGGCGCCGTTGCGGCCACGCTCGCGTTGCTGCTCGCCGGCGCAACGGTCGTACGTGAGGTGACGTTGCAGCGTACCACGCGTGCGACGGTCGCGCGCGCCGCGATCGAGTCGGGTGTTCCGGTTGACGACGCGACGTTCTCGTTCGGCGCGCGCATCCGCTTGCCGGCCGATGCGCCAGAGCGGTATCTCGACCCGTTCGACTACTAGCCGCACCCGAGGTCGTCGTGTCTCTCACTCCTCGCCCCAAGTCACTCGCCCTGATGTTCGTTCTTGGGGCATTTCTCACCGGTGGTGCGGTCGGCTTCGCCGCCGATCGTGCCGTCACTCGCTCGCGCCCGCAGCGTCAGTTCGACGAACGCGCAGGCCGGGATTCACTCGCGCAGGAACTCAATCTGACCGCTGACCAACGCCGAATTTTTGATTCGGTCATGGACTGGCGGCGCGAACGCTCAAGGGAAATCATGCAGCAATATCGACCGATGCTCGACTCCGTCCGCGACAGTGGCCGTGTGTTGATGATGCAGGCGCTTGACACCGCGCAGCAAGCAAAGCTCAAGGCCCTCATCGAGCACAATCGACGCACGTCAGACAGCATCATGCGCGCGCGCGCGGGCACCAAGTGACCCGCCGTCTGACGTGCACTTCCGCGGTGCTGTTGGCCGGGGCGGTCCTGATGGCCGCCCCGTTTGACGCGGGGGCTCAGACCATCCCCGATGACGCCCGACCCATTTCGCTTACCGAGGCGATCGCCGAAGCACAGCGCAATGCGCCCGCCATCGTGCAGGCGCGCGGCCTGCAACGCAATGCGGATGCATCGCGTCGCAGTGCGTTGGGTGCGTATTTGCCCACGCTCAACCTGACGGCGGGCAGTGCCCGCACACAAGGCGTGCAATTCTTCCAGGGCCAACTGGTGCCGCTCACCGGTAACCCCTGGAACTACAACAACGGAATCAGCAGCAACATTCAGCTCTTCGACGGCAACGCGCGGCTGTCGGAAGTGCAACGCGTTCGCGCCAGCTCCCGAGTCGCCGATGTCACCGTCGTGCAGGCCCGGTTCGATGCCGAACTGCAGGTGAAGCAGCAGTACTATGCGGCGCTCGCGGCCCGCGAATCGGAAGCCGCCGCGAAAGCGCAGCTTGAGCAGGCCGAGCAGCAGTTGCGCGCGTCGTCGGCGCGTGTGGCGGCCGGCGTGGCCACCAAGTCGGACTCGTTACGGTCGGCGATTCAGTTGGGCAACGCACAGCTGGCGGTGCTCACGGCGCAGAACGATCTGCGCGTCGCCAACGCGGCCCTGACGCGGGTCGTTGGTTCAGCCACGACGGTGACCGCCTCTCCTGGCGACACGCTGGATGTCATGACGCCGATTCCCGGCGAGGCTGAGTTTGAACGGTTCATCGTTGATGGACCGTCGATTCAACTGGCCGACGCCAACCTGGAAGCCGCGAAGGCCAGCAAACGCGCGCAGCGCGCGGCGTACATGCCAACGCTGAGCATGACCTACAGCTACTCGTTCACGCAAAGCACGAAGAAGTTCAACGGCAGCGAGATCTGGCTGTTCAGTGGCGGCAATCCCAACCGCCAGAATCTGAACTTCAATTTCTCGTACCAGCTCTTCAACGGATTCACGCGCGAAACACAGACGGTGCAGCAGGATGTGTCGCTGCGGAACGCCGAGGCACAGGCTCGTGATGCGCGGTTGGCCGCGCGCGCCAATCTGACTTCGCTGCTTCGCGCGGCGCAGAACGCGCAAGCCCGCACGTCGGTGCAGTTGGCGGCGATCGCCGCCGCCGAGGAGGATCTGCGCGTCCAGCAGCAGCGCTACGCCCTCGGCGTGTCGACGCTGCTCGATCTCCTGACGTCGCAAACCACCCTCAATCAGGCTCGTCAGGCGTTGATTCAGGCGCGGTTCGATGGTCGTGTCGCGCGCGCGCAGCTCGCCGCGCTGGTGGGGCGTCCGATATGATGACGCGCCCGCGCCTGTCTCGTGGTTCACATCCGTCGACGGTCCGGTCCGTCGAGGTTTCTCTTCGGCCCAGAGTTGTCGTCGTGACCAAACGTCCTGTTCGTTCCGCCGCATCGTCGGCGCTGTTGCTCGGTGCCATTGTGCTGGCGGGCAACCTGTTCGCCGCATGCGCCGCCAAGAAAGAGGCCGCGTCGCCAATTACCAGCCTTGCCGTCGGGTATCGCACCATTGTGGTCGATGCGCAGGCGACAGGCGCCGTCGAGCCGATCAATGTGATCGAAGTCAAGTCCAAAGCCTCCGGGCAGATCACGAAGATTCCCGTCGAGACCGGCACGCAGGTGCGCGCAGGCGACTTGCTGGTGCAAGTGGACACGCGCGACGTGCAGAATCAATACGACCAGGCCAGCGCCGATTTGCGCAGCGCGCAGGCGAGCATTGAAGTGGCGCAAGCCGCCAAGAAGCGCGCCGACGAGATGTTCAAGACGCGGGTGATCACCACTCCGGAGTTCGAGAGTGCGCAACTGGCGTTGACGCAGGCGCAGGGACAGATCGTGCGCGCGACGACCAACCTGGACTTGGCCAAACAACGTCTCGAAGACGCGACCGTCGTCGCGCCGGTCAACGGCACGATTATTTCCAAGCCCGTGTCGCTCGGTCAGGTCATTGCATCGGCCACCGGATCCGTTTCCGGCGGCACCACGTTGCTGCTGATGGCCGATCTCACGAAAGTGCGCGTGCGCGCGCTGGTGAACGAAACGGATATCGGCAATGTGCGCGCGGGCCAGGCGGCCCGCGTCACTGTTGATGCGTATCCGGAGCGACCCTTCCAGGGCGTGGTCGAGAAGATCGAACCGCAGGCCGTGGTGCAGCAGAGCGTGACGATGTTCCCGGTAATCGTGTCGCTCGACAACAGCGAGGGGTTTCTCAAGCCGGGTATGAACGGCGAAGTCTCGATGATCGTCAATCGGCGGGAGAATGTGTTGGCGGTCGCGAACGACGCCGTGCGCACGGTGCGCGAAGCCGCCACCGCGGCGACTCTGGTGGGACTCGACCCGGATTCCGTGCAGGCACAGGTGCGCGCGATGCAGTCCCAGATGGGCAACGGACGTGGCGGCGCAGCGCCGACTGGCGGAACGGGACAGCCCACCGGCGACTCGCCGGCCGCGCAGACGGTCGATGCCGCCGGTCAAAAGCCGTCGGCGGCAATGGGGGGTCAGACTCGTGGCGACTCGCAGGGCGCTGGTCGGCCGCGACGTCCGCGCGGCGATAGCGCTGGTGGCACGGGTGCCATGTCCGCTGGCCGTGGCGGTTCTGGTGATTCGGGACGAGGGCAGCGCGGTGGGAGCAGCACGGGAGGCCGCGGCACTCGCGGCACCATGGGTGCCGCCGCGGGTGGCGGTTCGCCTGCTGCCATGGGCGCGGGCATGCAAGGTGGACGCCCGGGCGGAGTGACGCGTTCGCGCACGGCCCTGGTCTTCGTGCAGATCGGAGAAGCCAAGTTCGAGCCGCGCCTGGTGCGGCTTGGTGCATCGGACTACGACTACTCCGAAGTGCTGTCGGGCCTGAAAGAAGGTGACAAGGTGGCGTCGCTCGCGGTCGCCGCGTTGCAGGCCCGCCGCGATCAGGCGAATGACCGCATGCGCAACATGGGCGGTGGTGGCGTGCCCGGTGTCCAGCAGGCAGCACCTCGCGGTGGTGCCCCCGGCGGCGGCGGCGGACGCGGTCCCGGGGGTGGCTGATGCTCTTCCTTGAAGTATTTCGTATCGCGCTCGTCGCGCTTCGTGCCAACAAGCTGCGCTCATTGTTGACGATGCTCGGCATCGTCATCGGTGTTGGTGCGGTCATTGCCATGGACGGCATTGGACGCGGCGCGCAGACCTCGATCAAGTCTCGCATTACCGCACTCGGCACCACGCTGCTGACCGTGCAAGCAGGACAAGTCCGCGGCATGGGTGGTATTGCGTCGGGCGCCGATCGCGCTCGCATGACCATGGCCGACGCGGTGGCGCTTGAGGAGCAGGGCACGCTGATCACAGAAGTACAGCCGGAGATGACGCGCGATTTGCAGATCCAGTTCAACTCCAGGAACGCCAGCACGCGCGTGGTCGGCACGTCAGCCAACTACCTCGGAGTTCGCAAGTACGAACTGGAAGGGGGGCGCATGTTTACCACGCAGGAAGACGCGGGCAAACAACGCCTGGTGGTGCTCGGTCCCGCCGTGCTGACCAACTTGGGTGTCGAGAATATCGAGGCGATCATCGGCGAGAGCGTGCGCGTGCGCGGGATTCAGTTCACCGTGGTGGGCGTGCTCAAGTCAAAAGGTCAGGCGTCCGCGTTCGGCAACCCGGACGACCAGATTCTGATTCCGATCAATACGGCGCGCTTCCGCATTTTCGGAACCGATCGCGTGAACTCGATCTCCGTGCTGGCACAGTCTGAAGTCCTGATTCCTGAAGCCATGGCCGACGTGCAGAAGATCCTGCGGCGTGAGCATCGTCTGCCGCGCGAGAAGGAGGACGACTTCAACATCCGCAATCAGGCCGACTTCCTCACCACGGCTGCGGAAACCAGCAAGGTGTTCGGATCACTTCTGGCCGGCATTGCCTCGGTGTCGCTGATCGTTGGCGGCATCGGCATCATGAACATCATGCTGGTGTCGGTGACCGAGCGTACACGTGAAATCGGCGTGCGAAAGGCGCTCGGGGCAACGAAGATGAATATCCTGTTCCAGTTCCTTATCGAGGCCGTCGTGCTGTGTCTGCTGGGCGGAGCGATCGGGATCTTGATGGGGGCCGGAGGCGCCATGGCACTGAGCAAGCTCGCGAAGTTCAACACCGAGATTTCGTCGCAATCGGTAGTGTTGGCGTTTGCGTTTTCGGCGGCCGTCGGCGTCATCTTTGGCGTGTGGCCGGCTCGCCGGGCGGCCAGTCTCGATCCAATCA
>JBEBIR010000184.1:0-6968 GCA_040080315.1 Gemmatimonas sp. | reverse complement strand
GTATCCGCACGCGCACCGGCGTGAACAGTGATTCACTGGCGCAACCCGATGCACGACTGCGCGCCCTCAATGCGCAGCCCACCACCCCCGGTCAGCGGCAGGAAGTGTTCTGCACGAAGATCGGCACCACGCGTCCGGACGAGATGTACATCGTCGGCGGACACATGGATGGCCACGGCTGGGGTGAGGCGGCCAATGACGACGCATCCGGGACGGCGATCGTCATGGAACTCGCGCGCATCTTCAGCAGCCCGGACGTGCAGACCGAGCGTTCGATTCGATTCGCGCTGTGGAACAACGAAGAGACGGGTCTGAATGGTGCGCGGGCGTATGTTGAGCAGCGCGGACCGCTGCAGGGCAAGGAGAGTCCCGCCGGATCGGGCAAATATCCCGAGCCGAAATGGCTGGGCATGATCCAGCACGACATGATGATGTTCGACCATGGCATGCCGAAGGCAGACGGAACGATCGCGAAGGAGCAGCGACCGGAGGCCGACGTGAACATCGAGTTCCAGTCGAACTCGAAGATGGCCGCGCAATCGCAGACGCTGGCGTGGGCGCTGCACACGGCCAATGCGAAATACGCCACCGACTACCCAGCGCAGGTCGGCCCGCACATGACCAACACCGACTCCGGTCCGTTTCAGGATCTCATTGCGTCAGTGAGCCTTCGCGAAAACGAACGCGGAACGCAGGTTGGCAGCGGATGGGATCCGCATTGGCATCAGCCGACGGACGTATTCGCCACGTTCAGCGACGCGGATTTTCGACTGGGGATGAACGCGGCTCAGACGACGCTCGGAGCACTCGGCAAGCTGACAGGAGCAATGCGTAAGAAGTAGGGAGACCGGAGCCACTCCGTTCTTCGTTCTTCGTTCTTAGTTCTTCGTTCTCTCACACCGGCGGAATCCGACCCGCCCACGGTCGTGCGCGTTCCAATTGACCCGCTACGCGGAACAACGTCGCTTCGTCGCCGAAGCGTCCCACGATCTGCGTGCCGATGGGGAGTCCCTGCGCGTTCCAGTACAGCGGCACCGACATCGCCGGCTGACCCGTCACGTTGAATAGCGGCGTGTACGGGATAAATCCGAATGCCTTGTCGGCCATTTCGTTCAACAATCCGCCCGACGCGAGGACGCTGCCCAGTCCCAACGCGCCAAGTGCGGCGAGCGCCTTCAACTCCACGGGCTTTGGCTGGAGCGTGCCTATCGTGAACGGCGGATCGGCCAGCGTGGGAGTGATCAGCAGATCGAATTGCGTGAAGAACTGACCGACGGTGCGTCCGGCAACCTGCAGATGACGCACCGCCGTCGCGTAGTCCGACGCGCGGAAGTGGCGACCTAACACGCCGAGCGCCCACGTGGCCACCTCCACATCGCTGCGACGCGGCGCGCGGTTCAGTTGTTCGCCAAGCCACTCGATGTCGGCGCGGCATTCCGCGGCGATCACCGTGAGAAACGACTTCGCCAGCGCGTCGCCGTCGAGTGTGGGTTCGGCGTCCACGACTTCGTGGCCAAGTGATTCCAACAGCGCCGCCGCGTCGGCGAGTGCGAACTTGCAGTCATCGTGCACGTGCTTGCCGAAGAACGGCGTGCTGGTCATCGCGATGCGCAGCTTCCCCGGCGCGGTCGTCACCTCGTCAAGGAACGGCCGCGCCTGCGCGGGGCAGGCAACGGGCGTTCCCACGTCCTCGCCGGCGGTCGCGTCCATCATCGCAGCGGAATCGCGAACACTGCGTGTAATCACGTGCTCCTGAGCGAACCCGCGCCACATGTCGCCGAAGTCAGGACCGGTCGGCATGCGACCGCGTGTGGGCTTGAGCCCGAACACGCCGTTGCACGAGGCCGGTATGCGAATGGAACCACCACCGTCGCCACCGTGGCCAATGGGGACCATTCGTGACGCGACGGCGGCACCGGATCCGCCGCTCGATCCGCCCGTGGTACGCGTGGGATCCCATGGATTCCGCGCGGGTCCCAATGCCCGACTCTCGGTGAAGGGCGTCAAGCCGAACTCGGGCGTGTTGGACTTTCCTACGAATACCGCGCCCGCGCGACGGTACCGCGCCACCAGTTCGCTATCGTGGGCAGGGGTGATCTGCTTCAAGGGCGTCGTGCCATGGCTGGTTGGCACGCCCGCAATCGTTGCCTGCAGGTCCTTGATCACCATGGGTACGCCCGCGAAGGGCCCGTTCATGGGGATGCGTTCGACGCTGTCTCGTGCCTGATGCTCCAGGAGGCGCACCACCGAGTTCAGGGATGGATTGCGCGCGGCGATACGGGCGAACGCCGCGTCCAGCACCTCGGCGGGCGAAACCTGACGCGAGCGCACCAGCTCGGACAGTCCAAGCCCGTCCAAGCTGTCGTATTCGGGAAAAGGGAGGGTCATAGCCGCTAACGGTACCGTTTGAGCGTTTTGGCGCAAGCAAAATGCTTGTGGTCCCTTCCCGAAACGGCATACTATAGCGCATCATGTTGCAGCGTCCGCTTGGCCCTTCCACGCTTCCGCGTACCAAACGGGTCGTCCGTCCCCACTAATCGAAAGAGCGCGCCATGCATACTCTCTCGCTCCGCTCCACTCCGAGTGGTGCCAATCGTCTCTTCCGTACGCCTGTATCGAGCGTGTTGCTCGCCAGTGCGCTGGTCTTGCTCGGAGCCTGTACCGAGGACACACCAGCCGATCCGATTCGCGTAGCCACCATGGAGGTTACTCCACGATTGTCGACCGCTCGCGTCGGAGCGACTCAACAGTTGGCGGCGGTCGCCAAGGATGCCAGTGGCAATCCGATGTCAGAGACGATCACGTGGAAGTCTGCTGAACCGTCCGTTGCCACTGTTTCTCCGACCGGTCTGGTAACGCGGGTTGGCTCCGGTTCGACCGCCATTCTGGCCAGTGCGCGCGGAACATCGGGTTTCGCGACCATTGTCTCCGATGCGAACGTGGCGACAGTGGCCATCTTCCTGCCGAGTGGCGTGGCGATTTCGACAGCCAGCCTGCAGATCGCGCTGACTCTGCAGCTCCAGGCTGCGGCGCAGGACCCGGCGGGTATCTCGCTGTTTCGTCCCGTGACCTGGACCTCGTCGGATCCGACCGTCGCGACGGTGTCGGCCACCGGCCTCGTGACGGCAATTGGTCTTGGTCCGACGACCATCACGGCCACCAGCGAAGGTCGGTCCACCACGGCCACCATCACGATCATCCCGCCCGCGCCAGTTGCGACGATCTCGTTTACGCCGAATAGTGGCTTCATGCCCACGACCATCGGTGTGCCGCTGGCGCTGGTGCTTCGCGATGCCGCCAATGTTATTCTGACCGGTCGCGTGGTGGCCTGGACCACGTCGAATGCTGCAGTGGCAACTGTTTCCGGAACCGGCGTTGTCACGGGTGTGGCAAGTGGTACGGTCACGATCACAGCGACCAGCGAAGGTCGCAGTGCTGCAGCGACATTCACCGTACTCCCAGGTCTGCGCAGTGGTACCGGTGTGACGTACACCAACCCCACCGTAAACACCTCGGCGTTCTTCGCGGTGTACGTGCCGGCCGGTTCTACGAACTTGGGTGTCACCATTCGCAACGGCAACGGCGACCCCGATCTGTACGTGTATCGTCCCGGCCAGAATACGCCGGCGTGCGCGTCTGAAAATGGCGGTGCTACGGTCGTCGAGGACTGCGTGCTGGCGAGTCCGCTAGCGGGCGTATGGGTCATCGAGGTCTACGCGTTCACGCCGCATGCCGGAACCACAGTAACGGCGACGGTGACACCAACCCCGCCGTAATCATTAACGAATCCGCTACGCAACGAGGGGCGATCGGCATGTGCCGATCGCCCCTCGTTGCTTGCTGCACTTGCCGCGTATCTAGCGTTCGCTGCGGTGCCGCCGCGTGTCTAGTGCGTGCTGCGCCGTCGCGTGTCTAGTGCTTGCGTCGGCGCGCGGCGGCGCCGAGTCCAAGCAGTCCCAGCGAAACGAGTGCGACGGTGCTCGGCTCCGGAACGGTGCTCGTGACGACGACCGGCACTTGCAGATTGTCAAACCCAAACGCCAGCGTGCTGCCTTCCGCCGGTTTCATGTCAATCGTCAAGCGATCGAACGTGATGGCCGGGAATTCGAATCCCCACCAGCACGCATTGCTCAGATCGTCGACCCGTGGGAAATTCTGCGCGATGCTGCCGACAACATTCGCGCCGCTCCACGCATTGAACGTCACGCGTCCCGCGTCGGTGGCGAATTGGAACGCCGCCGCACGCGTTGGACCGGTGAAGCTCATCGTGATCTGCGCGTTCTCGATTGCGCCGCCGCCGTAGTTGTACATCGCAAACCCGGATGACGGGAAGTACAGCAGCCCCGAGCCGGCGAACGCGCCCTGCAAATCGATCGTGACGCCACCCTGCACGAACGGCGTCGTGACGGCCGTGCCACTGGCCAGGCCCATGCCTTCGAAGTTGAGGGTGGTGATGACTCCGGAGAGTCCGGAACTCCTTCCCTCGATCAGGCTGCCGGTCGCGCCAACAGAACAGACCCCCTGCGCCGCAGCCGGAGCAGCAGCGACGAGTACCAGGGTGAGGGCTGAACCAAGTCGACGGATCACGAAGCCTCTAATGGACGATGGGACCGACAATTCTACCTGCTGGCGCGTCACGCACCAGCCTGCTGACGCAGATTCTCCCCGCTCACTTCGCATGTTCCGTACCGCTGGACTCGATTTCACCGGTCAGCTGTTTTCGGTGCGCTAGAGTACGCCACGTATTGTCCAGCTCGGTTCGCGGACGTTTCGGAGCCGTCTCTACTGTTGCACCGTCGCTGCAAGTTGTTGTCAGGGCACCTCATTGGGCCAATTGCTACTTTCTTGACGCTGGTCTCGCCGCCTCGCAAGTTTCCTTCGCGATGATCGGCCTTTCCGGCATCGGGTTCGCGCATTCTCCTTGCCCAAATTTGTGACCAACGGTCCGCTCAGCTCGCCCGACTCCGTTCGCGACAGCACCTCGCTATCTCGCTGGGGCTCGTTCGTCGCCATCGCGTTGCCCGTCCTGTTCATCTCGGCGTGCGCCACGACCGGCACGTCGGGTCCGGTGTCGATGCGGGGTGGAGCAGACTCGTCGCTGGCGGCGGCGGTCGCGCGAGAACAGGCAGGAGGAACGTCCACGTCATCAGCAATCGGTGTCCCGCCGTTTCAACTGTTGGCGAAGGGCGATGGCTTGTCGGCTCTGGGATATGCGATTGCCGACCTGCTCACCAGTGATCTCTCGCGCAGCGCACGCGTGACCGTGGTTGAACGATCGCGACTGACCGACATTCTGCGCGAACAGGATCTGGTGC
The DNA here is from genome assembly GCA_040080315.1 of Gemmatimonas sp. Lineage (GTDB taxonomy): Bacteria > Gemmatimonadota > Gemmatimonadetes > Gemmatimonadales > Gemmatimonadaceae > Gemmatimonas. The sequence continues at coordinate 1,653 of JBEBIR010000184.1, read as the reverse complement.
GCAGTGGTCGCATTGATTCCGCCTCCGCGCCACGTCTGGGGAAGTTGCTGCGCGCGCGTCGACTCGTGCTTGGATCAGTCGACACCATGGGTGGTGGGCAACTACGATTGTCGTTGCGTGTTGCCGACGTCGAGAGCGGCGTGTTGGACGCAGCGATTGATGCACGCGCGCCGTTGAATGACGTGCTCGCCGCGGAAAAGGCGTTGGCCCTGCGACTGTTCGATGCACTCGGTGTGACACTGACCCCGGCCGAGCGAGCGTCGGTGGACGCGTATCCCACGACGTCACTCGCTGCGCTCACGGCGTATGGTCGTGGTGTGCAGGCGGATTTCCTGGGAGATCGGCGACGGGCGATCGACGAGTTTGAGAAAGCGTTGGTGGTGGATCCGGGATTCAGTCAAGCGCGCGACCGCGCCTCGCAGATGCGAACGGAGACGCGTCGATCTTCCGAAGCACCATCGGTGTTGCCTGGCATTCGATCGATCAGCGCACCGGTGACGGGGACCGTTGATCGTGTGAATCGCCCGATCGACATGATCACGTCGTTGTCGCGTCCGCTCGCTGGTCCCGGCGATCCGTCTTTCCCGAGCACCATCGTGACGGTTGTCATTACCGTGACGCGCCCGTGAGGCGTTCGCAGGACGCAGGTGTTTGTGTGGTCCCGTCGCGAAGTGCCCGGCGACGGCTGTGTCACGTGGTCATTGCGATTTCGCTGGCCTCGGCGACAGCCACGCGTGCGAATGCGCAGGAACGACTGGTGGGCAATCAGTCCGCTGGCGCTGGCCTGTCGTATGAACACATTCGATTTGGCGGGAGCGGTCTTCGACAGTTCAACTTCGCCGGTCTGGACTCCTCACGCATCACCGGTGTGCGGCAAATGTCCATGCCAATCACGACGGCGTTCGCGCTCGGCTCCTCGTGGCGTGTCGATGTGACTGCACTGTACGCGTCGGCCACCGTGTCGTATCGCGACGCGTCAAACGCGTCCGACCGTCGATCGACAACGCTGTCGGGCGTCAGTGATGTGCGCATTCGCGCGACGGGGACGCTCATCGCCGACTTGCTCGTGGCGACCGTAGGCATCAATGCGCCGACCGGTCGCACATCGCTCACGAACCGCGAGTTCGGGGTCCTGCGCATCATGGCGGCTCCGAGTCTCGGACTTGGCAGCACACCTGTTGGTGCCGGTGCCAGCGGGACCATGGGATTGGTCGTGGCGCGACGTGTTGGTCCGTGGGCCATGGCGTTGGGTGGATCGTACGAATATCGGGGTAGCTATCAACCCGTTGCGGCACTGGTAGCGGGCGCGCCGTCGGCCGATTTTCAACCAGGCGGTGTCGTGCGCGCGTCGGTTACAGCCGATCGGACGGTGGGTCCGCACCGTCTGAGCGTGGCGCTCGCCGCCGATGTTTTTTCGGACGACGAGTTGCGCACACCGTCGCCGGGCAGTGGCGCAGCCGGGCCGAGCGCCAGCACGATCGTGCGTTTGGGTCCGGTGTTCAGCGGTGATGTGCAGATGCTGTTTTCCGTGCCGCGTTTTCGGCAGTTCATGGGATACGCCTCGATTCGGCGACGCGCACCGTTCTCTCGGGATGGAAAGAGCGTGACGAAGTCCAGTGGCCAGTATCTCGACGGCGGTGTGCGTGCCGCACT
>JBEBIR010000183.1:0-6980 GCA_040080315.1 Gemmatimonas sp. | reverse complement strand
GGGCTACCTCGAATACCAGAAGCCCACGATCGTCGCGCGCGCCGGACGTCAGTTGGTTACATCGCGTCTGGAACCGATCGGGTTCGACGGCGGCCTGTTGAAACTCCGCTTGGGGCGAGCGGCGCTCGAACTTACGGGTTACGGTGGCAGAGGGCTCGCGCAGGCATCGGCGCTCACTGCCACGAGCCCGGCGCTCAATCCACTGGATGAGTGGCGTCCGCGCAAACCGCAGATCGTCACCGGCGCAGATGCGGCGTGGGGACACCGCACCATTGACGTGCGCGCGGAGTACCGCCGCGAAATCGACCCCGAGGACCACTACTTCGTTTCGGAACGCGCCGCCGTGTCGCTTGGCGCGCGCGTGGCAAATGTGCGAGCGGTCGGTGGCGCCGACTACAACCTGGCCGAAGGCCATCTGGGGAATGCTGACGTCGCCTTCACGTACGTGCGTCCGAACTATTCGGTCACGACAGGCGCTCGCCGATACCGGCCGTACTTCAGTCTGTGGACGCTGTGGGGCGCGTTCAGCCCAGTGCCCTACAACGCGGTGAATGCCTCGGCGCAGGTCCGACCCCTCAAATGGCTCTCACTGGAGGGACGGGCAGAGCGATATCGCTACGAACCCGCGGAAATTTCCACCGCACTCGTGCCACTCCTGCAGGATCGAGGATGGCGCGCGAGTACTGGCGCGGCGGTAACGATGAATCCTCACTGGAAGCTTGACGGCACCTACAGCGTCGAGCGCGGACCCGGTGCCTCAGGACGTTTTGCCGATGGGGCGATGACGTACACGCCGAACGCGACGTATTCGCTGAGTGTGTACGGCGGAACTATGGCACGACCGCTCGAACTGCGCTTCTACGACGCGACCAGTCGCTGGATCGGTGGCCGTGCCGAGTGGCAAACCAGCGCACCTCAACGCCTCTGGGTCGACGTGGCATTCGTCACCGACGACCGGACCCGACCGGACGCTGGTGCATCGTCCCTGTCGCAGGTCCGTGTTCGCGCCGGATTGAGTCTGGCGTTCGGCTCGAAGGCCGATCGCGCGCCGTTGCCGCCAGCAAGGCGGAGTGGGACATGACGCTGCGCGCGCATATCATGTCGGCCGCCGCTGTCGTCGTGTTCGTGTGCGCTCTCGGCGCGCGCGCGCTGTTCGCCGCGCCGCAGGTCAGCCGATCGCAGCCAACAGGCTTCCCGCACGACGCCCACGCGACGGTGTTCCCGATGTGCACCACGTGCCATGCCGGTGTCCTGGATCCGGAAAAGTCGGTCTTTCCCGAGCCGGCCGCGTGTGGCGCGTGCCACGATGGCGTGACGAAACCGGTCATCGTCTGGGAACCGCGAACGGGCCCGCGCGACGGCAACTTGCGGTTCACGCATGCGCAACACGACCGCGCGGCGACGTCAAAGAGTCCCGCTGACAGCACACTGATCCGCAACTGCTCCGCGTGTCATGTCCAGACCGGCGCGCAGCGTATGTCGGTTCGACATGCCGTTGTTGGACAATGCCTCGACTGCCATGGCCTCAAGGGTTCGCATGTCGACATCGACCGCAATGCCTGCGCGACCTGTCACCTGAGCCTCAGCAACGCGCCCAACCTGACCCGCGAGCACATTGCGCGTTTCCCCAAACCGTCGTCGCATCTGGCGTCCGATTTCGTGCTCGGCGGACATGGCAAGGCCGCGATCGGAACTGGCCGTGATCCCCGTGCCTCCGGGATCGCCGCCAACTGCGCCACGTGTCATGCGCGCAATCTGTGCGTCACCTGCCATGTCAACGCTCCGGATATTCCTGCCATTCGTGCGCTCGCGATGGACGAGCGGCCTCCGGCCTACACCGCGTCGCTACCGACGCCATCCAACCACTCGGCATCCGATTTCCAACGCGCACATGGCAAGGCGGCCTCGCGACCAAGTGCGACGTGCGCCGTGTGTCACGCGCGCGGAAGCTGCATGCGGTGTCATGTCGGCGTTCCACCCCGCGTCATTGCCGGATTGCCCGAGGCCGGGCCGGGGCGCGCAGAGGGCGCGACCGTGACGCGTACGCCCCCGGCATCGCACACCGTTCGGTTTCGGGAGGGACATGGACCCGAAGCCAGCGTGCGGCCGAAGTCGTGTGAGACGTGTCATGAGCGATCCACGTGCCTGACGTGCCATCGCCCCGACGGTGCGCGACAGTCCGGCTACCACCCACAGCAGTTCCTCACACGTCATCCCGCAGCGGCGTATTCGCGTGCGTCGAACTGCGGCGATTGCCACAACGCCGCGCAGTTTTGTCAGAGCTGTCATCAGCGGTCAGGCCTGGTCGCCACGACGCGCCTTGGGAGGGCCGGATATCACGATGCATTCAGGAGCTTCAGCCTGGGCCATGGACAGGCCGCTCGGCAGAATCTCGAATCGTGCGCGTCCTGTCACGCGGAACGCGACTGCACGGCCTGTCATTCCGCGATTGGTGGTGGGTTTCGGTTCAACCCCCATGGGCCCGGGTTCAACGCCGCGCGCGCGCGCGCCAAGAATCCGTCCGTGTGCATCGCCTGTCACGGGCGCGTGATCCCGGGCGACCGATGAACGGCTGAGGCTGCAGGAAGGCCGAGCAACGCGTCAGGCAACTCCCCACGCCGCTCGCGCCTTCCCCTTATGGACGAGGCGTCGGGTGACCGGCAGCGTGTACGACATGCAACCTCTCCGTCCCCCACATCGGCGATTGACCTGACGCTCAGCTGGACCCCCTTGGTCCACCTGGGCGTCGTTACGTGGGACGACGGCCAACTCCCCCAGCCTGGGAGGCCATAACGTGTTCAACCCGAATCAGATTCCTTGGCGTTCGAATGAGCCACTCGTCGATTACCTCGAGAAGACCGGGGTATCGCGACGAGCCTTCATGGCATTCTGCGCCGAGATGACGGTCATGCTGGGCGCCGCGTCGCTCATGACACCGCGAATCGTCAATGCGCTTGCGGCCATCAAGCGACCTACGGTGGTGTGGCTCTCGCTGCAGGAATGCACCGGATGTGTCGAGAGCGTGCTGCGCAGCGCGACGCCGACCATTGGCGATCTGCTGCTCGATGTCATCTCTCTGGACTTTCAGGAGAATTTGATGGCGGCCGCCGGCAGCGCCGCTGAGAAGGCGCTGCACGATTCGATGACCGCGAACAAGGGGAGCTACATCCTCATCGTGACCGGATCGATCCCCACGAAAGAGAACGGGATCTACACGATGATTGGCGGTCGTACCGCGGAGGTGGTCCTGCGAGAGGCTGCCGCCGGTGCCTCGCACGTCATCGCGGTTGGCGCCTGCGCGCACTGGGGCAACGTCCAGGCGGCGCGTCCGAATCCGACCGGTGCAGTTGGTGTGCGCGACATCATCACCGATAAGCCCGTGATCAACATCGCCGGCTGTCCACCGATCGCCGACGTCGTCACCGCCACCGTGGTGCACGTTCTCACCTTTGGCACCATTCCCGAGCTCGACCGGGAAGGGCGTCCGAAGTTTGCCTACGGCGCAAAGATTCACGATCAGTGCTCGCGCCGCGCGCATTACGACGCAGGACAGTTCGTCGAGCACTTCGATGATGGCGCCGCGCGTGAGGGGTACTGCCTCTACCACGTGGGCTGCAAGGGTCCGGAAACCTTTTCACCGTGCCCCATCACGCAGTGGAATTCACATACCAGTTGGCCCATTGGCGCCGGACATCCGTGCATCGGCTGTACCGAGCCAAACTTCTGGGACACGATGACGCCGTTCTACAATCGGCTCCCCAACACGGCGGGGATTTCAGTGGAACGGACCGCCGACATCCTGGGCGGTGCGTTGGCCGTCGGCGCCGTCGCCGGCATCGCCATCCATGCCACCGCAACGGCCGCCTCGCGTATGCGTGCACGACGCGAGCTCCCCATTCTCGAGCAATCGGGCCGCACCCCTCCACCGCCGACCGGTCCCACGACCTGATCCAAAGGAGCGTTTCTCATGGCACGGACTAAGGTCGTCGTCGACCCGATCACCCGCATTGAAGGCCATCTTCGCATCGAAGTCGTGGCGGAGGATGGGCGCATCGCGAACGCGTGGGCCAGCGCTACGCAGTTCCGCGGACTTGAATTGGTGTTGAAAGGGCGCGACCCGCGTGACGCGTGGGCGTTTGCACAGCGCATCTGTGGTGTGTGCACGGTCGTCCACGCCGTCGCGTCACTGCGTGCGGTGGAGGACGCGCTCGACATCAAGATTCCCGCACAAGCCAACCTGATTCGCAATCTGATGGTTGGGATGCAGTACATCCATGATCACGTGGTGCACTTCTATCACTTGCATGCACTGGACTGGGTCGATGTCGTCAGCGCGTTGAAGGCCGACCCGGTGGCCGCCGAAAAGATTGCCCAGGGCATTTCCACCTGGCCCAACAATAACGCCGCGCGTTTTCGCGAAGTGCAGGAACGCGTCAAGACGTTCGTGTCGAGCGGTCAGTTGGGCATCTTCACCAATGGCTACTGGGGACATCCGGCGTACAAGTTGCCGCCAGAGGTCAATCTGATCGCGGTGTCGCACTATCTCGAGGCGCTCGACTGGCAACGCGACGTGGCCAAACTGCATACGATCTTCGGTGGCAAGAACCCGCATCCGAATTTCATCGTGGGTGGAATGGCGTCGCCGATCAATCTCGACGCGCGCGCCACGATCAATGCGGACAGTCTCACGGATGTGAAGAGTCTGATCATGAAGGCTCAGGACTTTGTGGAGCGCGTGTATTGGCCCGATCTGGTGGCGATTGCCGGCTTCTACAAGGATTGGGCGTCGATCGGCGGTGGCACCGGAAACTTCCTGTCGTACGGCGACATCCCGGCAACCAACGGCGGCACGGACTTCTACTTCCCGCGCGGCGTGGTGCTCAATCGCGATCTGTCCAAGGTGGTGCCATTCGATCAGGCCGGCGTCACCGAACAGATCCACAGTGCGTGGTACGAGTACGAGGGCGGAAGTAGCAAGGCGCTGCATCCGTGGGAGGGTGAGACGAAGGCTGCCTACACGGGTCCCGCTGCACCATGGACCTATCTGCAGGACGAGAAGAAATACACGTGGATGAAGGCGCCACGTTACAACGGCAAGCCCATGGAAGTGGGTCCATTGGCCCGCATGCTGGTGGGCTACGCGTCGGGTCATAAGGAGATCAAAGACCTCGTCGGCCAAACGCTTGGTGCGCTCAAGGTCGGCCCGGAAGCGCTGTTTTCCACGCTGGGGCGAACCGCCGCGCGCGGGATGGAGTCGATCCTGTGGGCGCGACTCATGACCACGTGGTACGACGATCTGGTGGCGCGCATCAAAGGCGGCGACACGGCGACGCACAACGGCGACAAGTGGGAACCGTCCACCTGGCCCGCCGAAGCCAAGGGCTTCGGTTTCATGGAAGCCCCGCGCGGCGCGCTGGGTCATTGGGTGAATATCAAGGACGGCAAGATCGAGAACTATCAGGCGGTCGTGCCCAGCACGTGGAACTGTTCGCCGCGTGACAAGGACGGCGTCATGGGTCCATACGAGGCCGCGCTCGTGGACAATCATCCACTGCTCGATCCCGAGCGTCCCATCGAGATCCTTCGCACGATTCACTCGTTCGATCCGTGCCTCGCCTGCGGCGTGCACATCCTTGACGCCAGCGGACGTGAGATCATGGAGGTGACGGTGCAATGACCAGTCGCCGAGGTGCCGGCGACGTCGCGATGCACCCGCACGCCGGCCCGCAACGCATCATCGAGCCGCCAGTCACACCGCAGTCGTCGCGCCGTCGACTGCTGCAGCATCCGGTACCGCCCGCCAGGGGCGAGTACGAGTGGATGTACCTGTGGCAGTTTCCGCTCCGCATGATGCACTGGATTGCGGCGCTGAGCATCGTCATGCTCGTCGTCACGGGCTGGTGGATCGGACGCCCGTTCTTCATGGGAACGGCCCAAAGCACCAGCGCGTTCGGAACGCAGTGGGCGCGTCTCCTGCATTTTTCAGCGGGCATGCTGCTGACCGTCACCGCGCTGATTCGCATGTATTGGCTGGTGGCGGGCAACCGGTTCGAACGCTTCAAGGCGCTGTTCCCGGTGCGTGAACGCGATCTGCGGAATCTCTTCAAGCAACTGCGCTTCTACATGTTCATGCCGCCCAAAGAGATGCCGTCGTACATCGGGCACAATCCAATGGCGCAGCTGTCGTACACGCTGCTGTATCTCGCCGCCGCGCTGATGGTCATCACGGGATTCGCCTTGTATACCACCACCCATCCCAACGGGTGGATGTACGGCGTGTTCTATCCGGTGACCACCCTCGTGGGCGGGTTGCAGAACGTCCGCTTGCTGCATCACATCGTCACCTGGTTCTTCGTGCTGTTCATTCCCGTGCACGTCTACCTCGCCATGCGCGCGGATGTGATCGAACGTGGTGGCGGCATCTCGCAGATGATCAACGGCGGGAAGTTCGTACCCATTGATGAGGACTTCGCGGATGCTGAAGACTGACCGCGGTCAGTTGCCCGTAACGGCGGCCGTGATCGGATTGGGAAACCCGCTGCTGGGCGACGACGCCCTTGGCCTTGTCGCCCTCGAGCGACTCCAGAATCGCTACGAGCTTCCTGACGACGTGTCCCTGCACGATGGCGGCACGTGGGGGATGTCACTCCTGCCCACCATCGAAGACGCGACCAACGTGTTGTTCCTCGATGCGATCGATCGCAAGGAGGTGCCGGGGACGTTCATCCGATTGGAAGGAACGGAGATTCCGGCCACGCTCGCGCAGATGGTCTCGCCGCATCAGATCGATCTGCGAGAGGTGCTGGCCGTGACCATGCTGCGTGGCACGTTCCCACACAGCGCGGTCGCGGTCGGTGTGCAGCCCGAAACGCTCGCCACGCAGGTGGCGCTGTCACGCATCGTCGCGTCCAAAGTCGATGAGGTGGTGGACGCGGCGGTCGCGCAGTTGCGCGCGTGGGGGCATACCTGTGTGATGCGAT
>JBEBIR010000182.1:0-6981 GCA_040080315.1 Gemmatimonas sp. | reverse complement strand
ACTGAGTACTGAGTACTGAGTACTCAGTACTGTGTACGACCTCAACTCGCAGGGAGATGCTGATGACCCGACAGAAGATCGTGACACCGTTGGCGGTGCTGTGCGCGGTGGTGACGCTGGCGCGTCCACTTGACGCCCAGGAGCCGCGCAACCGGGGAGTCGGCAGCGCGCCGCGCGATGTGTCGCGAGAGGCCGCCCGCATCTTCAATGCCCCGGTAACCAAGCGCGTGCGGGGCGACTACGTCCTCAGTAGCGCGGACACCGCGCGCGGCGATGTCGCGGTTTTGAATGGGCATGCCCGCATCAGCGGCGTCATCACCGGCCAGTTGGTCGTGCTCAATGGCGACGCCACCCTTGGCAGCGGTGGGCGCATCGAGGGTTCCCTCACCGTGATTGGTGGGTCCTTTGAATCGCCGGACCGGCCTGCGGTGGGTGGCGACATCCGCGTGTGGAGCGCGCGTCTGCGATATCGCGAAGAGGCGGACACACTGGTGGCGGATGTCGATCGCGAATTGTTCACGCGGTGGGCGCGGTGGCAACGTGACGATCCCAATGGATCGAGCAGCCAGCTATTCCTGACCAGCGCGCACACATATAACCGCGTGGAAGGGCTGCCCATCTATGTTGGGCCGCGTCTCCGGGTTCGCAATGGCGATACGCGGGTTGACGCCGAGGTGTTCGGCGTGTTTCGCACGGGCAATCAGTTGGACTGGACCCGCGACAACCTGGGCCATCGCGTTCGCCTGGAGCTCAAGCAAGGCCGTCGCGCCGGCTTCCTGCTTGGTGGCCGACTCTTTGATGAAGTGGATGCCGTCGAGCGGTGGCAACTGAGCGAGTCCGAAGTGGGCTTGGCGAGCTTCGTGGTGACGCGAGACTATCGCGACTACTGGCAGCGACACGGCGCCTCGATGTACTTCGGCGTTTTCGGTCCCGGCAAGAGCGAACTGCGCGCGTCGTTTGGTGAGGAGCGATGGATCTCACGGCGTATGCGTGACGTCCCCTCGCTGTTCAATTCGAATCTCGCATGGCGCTTCAATCCGCGCACCGACGAGGGCGTGCTGCATCTCGCCACCCTGTCCGGCACGCTTGATACGCGCAACCGTATCGATGATCCTCGATCAGGGTGGTATCTGCGCGGTGAATTCGAGCGCGGAACCGGGACGCTCGGAACGATCGCGCCGTCGACGGTAGACACACGCACGCAGGTTGCTGGCGCCACCACATACTCGCGCGCGCTCGTGGACCTGCGGCGATACAATCGTCTGGCCCCGGGTGCCCAGATCAACCTGCGCGCCGTCATCGGCGGATGGTTGAGCGGCGATCCCCTTCCCATGCAGCGGCGCTTCGCGGTGAGCGGACTCGATGCCCTTCCCGGTTTTGATTTTCGACAGATGGTCGATGCGTCCGACGTGGGCACCTGTGCCAGCGGCAACCCTAACGTCTATGCCGCGCTGGGTCGTCCGGCGCAGTGCGAACGCATGATGCTGATGCAAGTCGAGTTTAAGGGTGATTTCCGCATCAATCTCTTTGGCGACAACGAGGGGTTTGGCGATCGGCGATGGATGGCGGGCCGGTTCCATGCCGATGGCGCGTGGGTAGTGTTTGCGAATTCCGGTCGCGGCTGGCTGATGCATGACGCGCCGGCGGGGTCGACGCTGACAGCGAACGGCATTCCTCCCGTCAACAGCTGGCACTCGGATGTTGGCGGCGGTTTCGACTTCGGCAACTTCGGCATCTACGTTGCCAAGGCGGTCTCGGACGGCGATCTGCCGGCCAATGTGTACGTGAGACTGGGTCATCGCTTCTGAGCATGCGACGGCGTTGCCTGCGGCATTGTCTGGCACTGGCGGTGGCGCTGCTCACAGGCGCGTCACCGCTATCGGCGCAGGGTCCGCCGACGATCGATATTCGCCCGAAATCGGCGACGTCGGCGTTGTCGGTGGCGGCGCGCGCGGTACTGACCGACCAGTCGTTCGACGAGTTGTTGCGCAACGGCTTCCCGACCCGACTGCATTTTCGCGCGGAAATCTGGACGATCGGGCGTTGGTTTGACGATGTGGTCGATCGCGTGGAGTGGGACATCATCGTCAGCTATGATCTGGTGGATCGCACGTATACCGTGGAGCGCTGGACGCGCGAGGGCGTGTCGTCGTTGGGCAGCTACTCGCGTTTCGTTGACGCTCGCGCCGCCAGCGAACTCGCACACACGCCGGCGATGGGTCTCATGGCGGCGGGCCGCAGGGGCTATGTCACGGTGCAGGTGGACGTGCAGACCCTGGCGATCAGTGATCTCGATGAGATGCAGCGCTGGCTACAAGGGGAGGCGCGACCGGCGGTGCAAGGCAAACGCAATCCGGGCACGGCGCTGACCCGGGGGCTTCGCACGCTGGTGACCCGACTGCTGGGTGGTGAGGTTCGCCATCTGGAAGCGAGATCAGGGGTGCTGCAGTTCTAGCGTGTGGCCACTCTGAAACGAGTCTGGGCGGAACAACAGACCAGAGACGGAGGACGGGAGACGGCAGACTCAGACGCTGCTGGTGTTGGTCTCTAGTCGCGCGTCTTCCGAGAAGGAGACGGTGGACTGGAGACGGGAGACGCAGACACTGGTCTTGATCTCGCGTCGCCCGTCTTCAGTCTTCCATCTGTAGTTCCACCAACGCCACCGACGGCTCATTCCCACTCTTAGGACAGACCTGAGCTACTCAGCCGCCGATCGCGCGTGGGCGACTGACCCGTTCGAGTTCTTCCAGTTGCCTTAGTGTTGCTTCACCGTAGAACACGCGGATATAGCGCGCCTGAATCGGCGTGAGTCGACGCACCGCCCAACTGAGATGCACGAAGTGCGGCTCGACCGGGGCATGGAGCGGATGCATGCCGATCTCGTCGGGCAGGCGATTCGCTTTCCGGGTGTTGCAACCGCTGCACGCGGTCACGACGTTCGTCCACTCGTTGAGCCCACCGCGGGACATCGGAATCAAGTGATCGCGGGTGAGCGATTCGCGGGGCTTGAGCTCCGCTGAGGCCCGTCCGCAATACTGGCAACGATAGTCATCGCGGGCGAACAGGAACGTGTTGGTCACCTGACGCCGGAACCGTCGGGGCACGTGCACGAATCGCGTCAGTCGGATCACCACCGGACGCGGGAATGCGTTGCGTTCCGAGCGCACGGGGCGCTCGTGCTCGGCTTCGACGATCTCCGCCTTGCCGTCGATGACCAGTCGGAGCGCCCGTCGGAGGGGCACCATCGTCAGCGGCTCGTACGACGCATTCAGTGCGAGACAACCGGCGATCATGCCCTTGAGCTCCATTGGTCGAAGTCATGCATCACGGAGAGTCGGCGAACAGGATACAGTAGCATACACGGCCGGTCGAGTCTGCCGCCACTGGTTCAGGACGCCACGTTGCGAACTCTCCACTCGCGAAGCCGAGCTCCCAGCGCGTCGATCCGCGCATGCCGCGCCGTATCCGCATCACACACGATGCCGTCTCGCACACGCTCGATGCCGGCCACGACGACGAGCACCGCCGGTGACGCCCCGGCGAGCACGTGCACCAAGGTCACCGCCGGATCGTACACGGGGAACGCATCAACATGCGCCAGCGAGAAGGCCGCGAGGTCGGCCTCCTTCCCCACCTCGAGCGAACCGATCCGATCGGACAGACCGAGTGCGCGCGCACCACCCAGCGTGGCCAGCGACAGCGCGTCGACGGCACTCAGCGCGTCGGGTGTTTCAAGGCGAAAGGCTTGCAACAACGTGGCCTGCCTCGCTTCGCCCAACAGGTCCATGCGATCATTGCTGGCCACCGAATCGGTGCCGAGTCCGGTGGCAATCCCTGCTGCACGGAATCGCTCCAAGGGCGCGATCCCGTGTCCAAGTTTGAGATTGGAGATCGGGCAATGGACGATGCGCGCGCCGCGGTCGGCCATGCGCGCAATGTCCTCGTCATCCACCTGAATGGCGTGAATCAGCAGCGGCTCACAGGCCAGTATCCCGCATTGGTCGAGCAGGTCGATCGGCGAGCGCGCTTGCGGGGTGACCAGAATCTCACGGGCGCGCAGGCCATCGGCGAATGGCCCGGTGCCCTCGCGCACGAATCGGGTTTCGGCGGCGCTTTCCGCGACATGCACGGCGACCGGCCACTGTTCCTGTCGAGCCAGATCGGCCACGGCCGTGAACAGGGCTGCAGACACCGTGTACGGCGCGTGTGGCGACAGGCCGGTTTGCACCAACGGCGTGTCGCGATCGCGAAGCAAAGTGGCGTGTCGTTTCAAACCGGCCACCGCGCTGGCCGATTGTGCTGGATCCGGCCCGAACACCTCGAGGTATCCGATGCCGCGCATCCCCAGATCGCGCATGGCGGCCAGCGGTGCGCCGGATTCGGTCGTGTCGGCGCACGTCGTGATGCCGTTGCGGAGTGCTTCTTCAAGGCCGGCGCACGACGAGTCGTACAGCGTTTCGGGGTCAAAGCACTCACGGCGCGCGCGCGTGAGCACCGTCAACCAGTCGCGAAATGCGAGGCCTTCGAGAAAACCCCGCATGGCGGTCAATTCCACGTGCGAATGTGCATTGACCAGTCCCGGCATCAGCACGGCGTTGCCCAGGTCGACGCGTCGATCGCTCGCGTATGCGTCGGGCAGCGCCCGCGCCGTTCCCACATACGCAATGCGAGGTCCGTCGACCACCACGGCGCCGTCGACAATGTATGGGTGCGCGATGGGCATGACCCAGTGCGCCGTATAGACCGTTCGCGCCGACGTCGCGCGGGCGGTGTGATCGCTCATTGGCGCCCGGGCGGGGGTCGCACCGTATCGCGCGGATTGGCAGCGCGCAGCGTGCTGTCGGCCTTAAGGATCAACGCGTTGGGCACGACGTCCGTGCAGGTGGTCGTCGGTTCCGAGCCGGCGACGAAGAACTCGGTGACGAGATTTCCCGTGCACGCACTGTTGGCGAGCCGGCCCGTGAGCGCATCGATCTCGCGCACGGTCACTCCATCGGGACGCGGCCAGTCCGGTGGTGGCGGTTTGCGGCGGTACACTTCAGTCATGAAGGCGGACCACGCTGGCGACGCCAGCTCGCCGCCCTGCGCATTGGCTTTGATCTTCGTGGGTCGATCAAACCCCATCCACACGCCGGCCACGAGATCGGCGGTGTAGCCGATGAACCAGACGTCTGATCCGTCGTTGGTGGTTCCCGTCTTGCCACCTGCCGGCACGCGGAAGCCTGAACCCCAGACCCGCGCTGCGGTGCCGCGCACCACCACGTCCTTCATCATGCTCACCATGAGCCACGACTCTTCGGGCGACAGCACGGGTTCGCGCACGAACTGCGGCTGCCAGACCACTTTGCCCTGGGCGTTCTCCACGCGCACGATCGCGTGGGGCGTGGTGCGCAATCCGAGATTCGCGAACACGGAGTACGCGCCGATCATCTCGACCGGATAGACGTCGGCCGATCCGATGAACATCGACGGATAAGGCGGGATCGGCGTGGTGATGCCAAATCGGCGCGCCATGCCGATCACCGCCTCGGGTCCGACGGCCAATCCGGTGCGAATGGCCGCGAGGTTTCGCGACAGATACAAGGCCTTTCGCAGGGGTATCTGGCCCATGAACTTGAGATCGTAGTTCTGCGGCGTCCACGCTTCACCGGAGAGTTGATCCATCGAAATCGGCGAATCGTCCACGACCTGCGCCGGACTGAATCCCTGATGAATCGCCGTCGCATAGACGACGGGCTTGAAGGTGGAACCGGGCTGTCGCAGCGCCTGCACCGCCCGATTGAATTTCGAGTCGCCAAAATCGCGTCCGCCCACCATCGCACGCACGGCGCCACTGCGCGGATCGACGGCCACGAACGCGCCTTGCAAGTACGGCGAATTGGCCGCGCCAGTCTCGCCGCCTTCAGCCGATCGCGCGGTGTACGCTTCGTAGGTCAGATGCTTGTAGGCACCATGGCGTCCCGCCTCGATGGCTTTGAGCTGGTTCTCAAGCGCGCGTTCCGCCGCGCCCTGCATGTCAATGTCCAGCGACGTATAGACGTTGAGCCCCTCTTCGTACAGGCGATCGCCGAAATGCTCCAGCAATTGCGCGCGCACCCACTCGAGAAAATACGGCGCGACATCGCCCGATTCGGTGCGCTGCGCCAGTTGCAGCGGGAAGGCCTTCGCCAGCGAGGCGTCCGCGGCGGTGATCACCCGTTCACGACGCATGATCTCCAGCACCGTGTTGCGGCGCAGGATCGCGCGATCGGCGAATCGTCGCGGGTTGTATCGCTCGGGGCCCTTCAGCAACCCCGCAAGCATGGCCGCTTCGGCCACTGAGACGTCACGCACCGACTTGCCGAAGTAGCGTTGCGAGGCCGTTTCGACTCCATAGGCGCCGTTCCCCAGATACACCTGGTTGAGGTACAGCTCAAGGATTTTGTCCTTGGAATACCGCTGCTCGATGGCCCGCGCGACACGCGACTCCTTGAGCTTTCGGAACAACGCCTTCTCCCGGGAGATCCGATCGGAGAAGACGTTCCGCGCCAACTGCATGGTGATCGTCGAAAAGCCTTGTGCATACCGCATGGCGCGCACATTGGCGGCCGCCGACCCAAGAATGCGATAGTAGTCGATGCCGTTGTGATCATAGAAACGATGATCTTCGGTCATCACCACAGCGTCACGCACGTGCTTGGGGATCTGATCCAGCCGAATGAGCGTGCGGCGCTCGAGGCCCAACTCCGTCATGAACCGGCCGTCCGTCGCATACACCTTTGACGTCTGACGCGGTACGTAGGCTTCCAGTGACGCAATGGACGGGCAGCGTCCCGCGTGGCAGATCACGGTCCACGCGCCAGCCAGCACGCCGGCACCCAGTGCGCCGCCGAAGAGCGTGAGGACGAGCAGCCACGCGAGCCACGGCCGACGCCGCGCAATATCGATGGGAGAGAATCTCATGGAAGTGCTGAACGCTACCGACGATCCCCCGGGCGCGCC